>CANQSL010000061.1 GCA_947626515.1 uncultured Bacilli bacterium | reverse complement strand
AAACTAGATTTAAGTGGATTAACATTCCAAGAAGATTCAACTGCAACATTGAATGATAGTGAAGAAGAAATTTCAGATACAGATAAAAATACATTAAAAGAATGGGGATATACTTCAACAGGAGAAAATAAACACTATAATTTGGTAACAAATGATGGTGAAAATTCTTATAAATTAACAGGAAAAGTAGAAGAACAATATTTAAAAGAAGGAACATTTAGTTCAAATGCAGAAGATGGATATTTCTTTGTATTTAATTTGAAAAAACCAGAAGAATTGACTAAAGTACCAGATGGAGTAAAAGTAACTGTAGAAGGAGAACAAAAATTAACTTATGGTAAAGAGTATTTTAATGATAAAGGAGTATTCACAGAAATATTTAAATTAAAAAATAATTGTGATAGTAATTGTACAATCAAAGTTAAAGTTGATTGGGATGGAGAAAGTGGAGATAAATATTTAGAATCAAAAGAAATAACAATTGATTATAAAGATTTAACATTTGTTAAAGGTTCTAAATTTGAAGTTAAGAGTGTAGATAATACAGCAGAAACTCAATTAGGCAAAGACTTCGGCTGGAAAAAAGAAACTGGATTTGAAACTAAATTTACAACAGATGGAACAACTGTAAAAGTAACAGGATTACTTCCAATATTAGATACATTTACAGGTGATAATCATCCATTTGAAGGTGACGATATAACAGGATATTATTTACCATTTGTAATTAAAACAAGTAGTGACCGTCATAATGAATCTCCGAATAAAACAACTGTTCAGTTCATACATGAAGGAGAAGATCCTAGAATTATTACAGCAGAAAGTTTTGATGGAAATGATGTACTTTATGTTTTAAGACATTTAGATATGAGTGATCAAGATAGAAAGTTTAAAATTGTAGTAGATATGGACGGAGATGGAGAAGAATATGTTCCATATGAAATTACATTTGATTGGAGTGAATTAAAACTTCAAGAAACTTCAAGAGGTGATTTTGGTAATTATAGTGTAATAGAAGAAAAAGATCTTACAGAACAATCTCAAGAAAAGAAAGATTTAGAAAGTTATGGATATAATTTTGATACTAATGAAGTAACAGTAAAAACAGAATTGCAAGAAGAAACAGAACATTTGGCTAAAAGAGGTCTTGAAGGAACTGTTAAAGAACAAACATTACAAAGTGGATTTAAAACTAATAATGGATACTTTGTTCCTATTAAGATAGAATTCCCAGGAAAAGGATTAGAAGAGTTAGCTAATTATACTAAAACTTGGACAATTACATTATATACTGAAGATGATAAGACTAAAGTATATACTCCTACTGCAGAAGAATATAACCAAGGTTGGGTACTTGTTCTATTTAAAGTAGAAAAAGATGGAAGACAATATCCTGGTAGTCAAACTAAAGAGAAAAAGATAAGATATGAGATTGACTTTGATGGACCTGATAAATATGAGTTTATTCCTGAAGAATATTCTATAGATTATGATTCTTTAAATTTTGCCGAATCTCATGAAGTAACATTTAAAGGCATTGAAGGAGTTGATTTAACAGTTTGGGATGGAGATACCATAACTGATGAAATGTTGGAAACAATTTCTGAACCTGAAGTGCCACAAGAACAAAAAGATTATCGTGAATTTGCATATTGGGATAATGGAAAAGGAGAATCTATAGTAGGAACTAAAGTTACTTCCGAAATGGAAACTATTGAATTAATTCCTCACTGGAATATATATTCAGATAAATTTGTATCAGATGTAATAGAAGATTTAAATAAAAAGATATCAAGTAGTAGTGACTTACAAGAAAAAATTGTAATTGAAGACTATAAACCAAATAGTGGTGAAGTTACAATTTCTGTAATTGATCCAACAACTACATTATCTACAATTGGTGAAACAAATATTCCTGGAACAATTGCTTATATCTTATTAAAAGATGAAATAAAAACAATTACACTAAGTGTAAATGGAGAGACAAAACAATTTACAAAAGATAAAGAAACAGATCAAGAAAATTTAAAAAATACAATTATGACTGGAGCTAAAGAACTATATAATGGATTATTAAACGAACACTTTGATGGTAAAAATGATGAATCAGTAACTTTAAGTGCTTTAGCTAATAAAGAAGGCTTTGAAAGTTTCAGTTTAACAATTAATCCAGAAGAATTACCAAAAACTATTAGTTTATTAGAAACTCCAGCTCAAAATGGTATTTCTTTAGCTAGCAATATTACTGCTCCAACTACGTATACATTTATATATGATTCAAATGTAGAAGCAGTAAAGAGTGAAGAAGAATTAAATCAAGCTTTAAGTCGCTCTGCTTCAAATATTGTTATAACTGGTGATTTTGATGTTAAAGCTCCAGTTACTGTAAGTAGAAATGTAAAGATATATAGTGATTCTCAAAAAAGAAAAATTAGTGCAGGTGAGGGAGTAAACAATATATTTAATATTCAGTCAACTGGTGTAACTATTGAAAATCTTGAATTGGCTAATGCTTCTAAAAATGCTATAACAGTTGAATCCGGATATTTAACAACTAATAATTTAACTATTACTCCTAAAGTAGAAGAAAATTCTACATTTGAAGCTGGTATTGAAGTTAAAAATGGTGGAAACCTTACTGCTTCTGAATTAACATATGAAGCTGAATCATATGATAAACCTGCTGTTAAAGCAGAAAAAAGTAATACTACTGTTAATTTAACAAATAATGAAAGTAAGATTGCCGATAAGATTACTAAAGAAAAAATAACAAAATATAGTAGTGAAGGTGCTGGAAGTTACGGTGATGTCAAAGAAGAAGATGGTGATTATAAGTATTATAATTACTACAATGATTCTAATAATTCTAAAATATATGAGACTATTTTCCATAATTATGAGGGACGTCAAATTTTAAAGTTTGTAAGTTACAATTATTATAATGAGAAAGTTTCTTTACCACCAGAGGATGTATTTAAAGCATTCTATGGATTTAGTTATGATGGTAATAAATATGAATTATTAGGATTTACAGAATCAAGAGATAAGACAATTTATGATGGAAAAGAAGATTATACAAAATTGCCAGAAGGTGTTGTTAAGAAAGATGATTTAAAAGCACAAGATGATAAGACTTATTATTCAGCATATAAAGTATTATTACCTGAAAATGTTACAAAAGTGACAAACGCACAAGGTTTAAAAGAAGCACTTGAAAATAATCAAATAAGTGAAATTTATATTGATACGGATGATACTATTGATATGACTGGAGTAATGGATGAAATAAAAATATCTAGAAAATTATCTATTATCGGAAAACCTACTATTTCAAAGATAAAATTAAAAAATATTGAAATTTCTGCAGATGATATTTTCTTATCACGTTTAAATCTAGAATTTACTGATGGAACAAATAATGATAGTTCACTAATTAATATAAAAGATTCTGCACAAGATGTTTCATTATGGCAATGTACTATCATTAATTCTGGTAACGCTGTTGATTATGCTATTTATTATCATGGTAATAATAAGTCTATTGTCGATATTAGGTGGTCAACATTTAACAATAGTGACAATAAATTCAATAAAGGATATGTTTATGTAAGTAATGAAATTGCTACTGGTTCTAATATTTATCTTAATACATTTAAAAAATTAACTACAGATGATTCAAAGAAAGCAGCAATAATTATTAATAAATTTTCTAGTGAAGATATTTTACAAGAAGATAACAATATAAAAATGGATAGTAATACATTTGATGCTAGTGATTACGCTGTTAAAATAGAAAAAGAGGCATCAGGTACAAAAGCAAATGTATCTATGACGACTAATTATGAGACGAACATTGCTGTTGAATATAGTGATAATCAAAAAGATTTTAATAATATTTCATTTGATGCAGACGTAAATAAAGTTAAGGTTACTTATATAGATCAAGATGGACATACTCAAGAAGGAGTACCATCAGGTGTTCAAGGGGTAAAAGTTATATCACAAATAAAAATGGATTAAAAATATGCCTACATTATTTGTGACAGGACTTGGTATAATTAAACAGATGAATTTAAAGGTGTGATATTTATTACCACACCTTTATCTATCTAAAGGGAGGTTATATGAAAAAAATCGTATTTATATTTTCTCTTTTTATTGCTCTATGCTTTCCAATTATGACAGATGCAATCGCTACTAATTCTTCATATAAAAGTATTAAAGTGTATTTCTTTTATGAAGATAACTGTAAAGAATGCAATGAAGCAGAAGATTGGTTAAAAGAAAATAAAAATATTGGAATAGAATATAAAAAAGTAGAAGAGAATAAGGATTTAATTATAAAAATTAAAGATTTATTAAATATAAAAAAAGATAATAAACCTTTAATTATTATAGGAACTAAATATTATATTGGATTTAATGATAAAATTAAAAATAATATAAAAGAAGTAATAGAAACATATGAAACTAATAATGATTATTGTGATGTAGTATCTAAAATAGAAAATAATTTAGATACAAAAGAGTGTATAAAACAAGATAGTAATACTAATAAATCAAATAAATTTCCGATGTTTTTAAAAATTATATTAATATTTATTGGAATTATTTTAGTTGTAAGTATAATATTTTTTATCAAAAAGAAAAATAATAAGTAAAAAGGAAAAATTTAAAAGGCAAGGGTCAAGATGAATTTAACTTCGTCTCGCTCTTGCTTTTAATATTTC
>CANQSL010000060.1 GCA_947626515.1 uncultured Bacilli bacterium | reverse complement strand
CTAATACTTCGCAGATACTTACGCGTATAGCAGACTTTCACCACCTAGTTATATACCATGCCTGGCACACAAAAAAGGAAGTCATTTAACTTCCCAATCAATTTCTTTTAATCCATTTTCTTTTAAATATTGATTACATCTACTAAAAGGTTTGCTACCAAAAAAACCATATCTTGCACTAAAAGGACTAGGATGTGCACTCTCTATTACATAATGATTAGGGTTAGTAATTAAATCTTTTTTACTTCTAGCAAAGTTGCCCCATAAAATATAAACAATACAATCATCTTTCTTTTCTAATCTTCTTATTATCTCGTCTGTAAAATCTTGCCATCCTAAATCCTTATGGCTTGCTGGCTTATCCATTTCTACAGTTAGTACACTATTCAATAAAAGAACTCCTTCTCTTGCCCAACAAGTTAGATTCCCACTAGTACTTGGCTTAATTCCCAAATCATCATATAATTCTTTATAAATATTTTGCAAGCTAGGTGGCAATTTTTTACATAATACACTAAAGGAAAGACCATGAGCTTCACCTACCCCATGATATGGATCTTGTCCAACTATTACTACTTTTACATTTTTATAAGGAGTTAATTTTATAGCATTAAAAACCTCTTTTTTCATAGGAAAACAAGTTCTATTTTTATATCTTTCGTTTACTTTTATTATTAAATTTCTAAAATCTTCTGATTCAAAAATATCTTTTAAAACTATATCCCAATCATTTCCAATATGCATATTTTACCTCACTTATGATATGTTTCATTATTTAATATTTTAAAGCTTCTATATATTTGTTCTAATAACATTCCTCTAAATAATCCATGTGGAAAAGTTAAATTACTAAAAGATAATCTATAATTACTTTTTTCCAATATAGATTTATCAATGCCATCCGATCCTCCTATAATAAAAGTAATATTAGAATAATTCATCAACCAATTATCTATTTTTTTAGATAATTCTATACTATTCAACTTTTCCCCTTCTATTTCAAGTGTCACAATAAAATCTTTATTGTTTATAAATTTCTCTATTTCATTTTTTTCATCTTTTATATTTGAATCCTTTAATTCTATAATTTCAAATTTATGATATTTATTTATTCTTTTGTAATAGTCATTTACTAAATCTGATAAATATTTTTCTTTTAATTTACCAACACAAATTAATTTAATCATACTTCAAACGTCCTCGATTTTACATCCTGTTTTGCAATAAATATATTATTAAAATCTATGTCATATTCTTTTAAATAAGATTTTAAAGTATTATAAGCAATTTCTTCTGTATTGTTTTCTTGACTTAAATGTGCCAAAACTACATATTTAGTATTATTACCAATAAATTTTGTTAAATATAAAGAAGAAGATTCATTTGATAAATGTCCTTTATCACTAAAAACTCTTTGTTTTAACCAATTTGGATATTTTCCATGCATAAGCATTTCTACATCATGATTACTTTCAAGTATATACATACTCTTATCTTTTAATTTTGGAAAGTATTTTTGATTTATATATCCAGTATCAGTTATATATACTAAAGACTTATTATTATTTGTAAAAATGTAACCAATTGATTCTGTAACATCATGACTTGTTTTAATCATTTCTATATGTAAATCATCTATATCAAAATCATCTATCAAAATTAATATATCCTCATATTTATCGAGATATTTTAAATCCATAAACATCTTTTTACCCATACATACAACAGGTTTATATTTTTTTACAAATGTTTCTAAAGCAGATACATGATCCTTATGAGTATGCGTCAAAAAGATATAATCTATATCTTTTGGTGATAAACCAACTTCATCAAGCTTTTCTGTTATATGTTTCAAATTTGTACCAATATCAATTAAAATATTTAATTTATCTGTTTGAACTAAAGTAGAATTACCTTTAGATCCACTAGCTAATACAGTAACTAACATGAATAAATACTCCTACAAGGATCGACTGAAACTCCACCTCTATAAGGATATCCTACATAAACCCCTAGATGTAAATGTGTTCCTGTAGAGTTTCCAGTATTTCCCATTGCACCAATATGTTGTCCACGAGTTACTTCTTGACCTGCACTAACTAAATAAGCATGTAAATGCATATAAATAGTATAATAATTATTATGATGATCGACTATAATATAATTTCCCATAGCTTGAGTAGTACCAACTGCTGCAACAGTCCCTCCAGCTACAGCAAAGATTGGTGAACCGTATCCAGTACCAGATATATCTATACCCTCATGCATTCTTCCCCAACGCCATTCATATCTACTTGTGATTACATATGGCATAATAGTTGGCCATTGCCATGTTTCATTACCACCAGTATTTTCAAATACATAACCTCCAGAATAAACTTTAGTACCTCTTTTTACAATTTCATTAACCGCAGGAGTAATTTCAGTTCTATTTGTTACAACTAATCCCTGTATTTCTCCATTAATATATTTAATAGTCTCTGTCAATCTCGTTTCGCCATTAACACCTTCTTGAATTGTAGTATTATTTCCAACATATGCATTTTTATCATCTTCATAGTCAGTCTGAAAAGGTACTTCAACATCTTCTACTTTTTCTACTTCATATACTACATCAATCAAAGGATCAATCAATGTCGTATTAACTTCTTGACCTTCTGTCAACAATACTTTATCACTAGAAAATTCTGGATTAGCTATTAACAATTCAGCCACATTCAAATTATTATTGAAAGCAACTTTAGAAATATCTTCACCAGCTTTAACTTTATATGTACTATTAGTTTTTAATGTGCCAAATAACAAATACTTACTTATATCACTGCTATTAGTATATATATAATCGTCTGTACTTAAATAATCTTCTTTTATAGTAATATCTTCATTCCAACGAACACTTTCTATTTTCTCTCCAACATCTACTATATCTGATTGCGTACCATTTTTATATTTATCTAAGTCAGTCTTACCAATAAAAGCCGCCATAGTATCATATATACCATTTTCAAAATCTTCTTTATGTAATACATTTAAAGTAATTGGATCTCTTAATTTATCACTTACTTCTGATGTAGTTTCCTCATAATTTTCTTCTACGCGTTCAGGCTCAACATATTTAATAGTTACTTTATATCCACTTATTGTAAAAGGTTCTTTATCTTTTATCTCCTCATATATTTTCTTTTCATCTTTAACATTAAAGTCATAAGTAACTATAGGTTGAATATCTAAACCACTTGGTGGATATACTTTATCAACATCGTATTTTTCTTTTAATTCTCTCTGCTCTTCATCGATTAAATTTAATAGAGTTTCCTTGCTCTTTATAAGACCAATATCTTCACCATTTAAATAAACTTGATATAAACTAAGTGGATTGCCTTCTTCTTTTGACGTAACTCCCATAAAGAAAGCCGCTACACTTATTATTAAAGTGATTATTACCCCCATAATTTTATCAAAAATATTCATTTAAGCACCTCAATTTTCTTGTTCTTTTTTCAAATAATTTCTAAAATTACTCATACTTCTTTCAAATAATAATTCTATCGTACCAGTATTTCCATTACGATGTTTGCCAACTATAAGTTCAGTTACACTTATATTTGTCTGTTCTTGAGCAGCCTTATTATAATAGTCGTCTCTATATAAGAATGCTACTATATCAGCGTCTTGTTCGATTGAACCAGACTCTCTCAAATCACTCATTATTGGCCTTTTATTTTCACGAAGTTCAACACTACGCGACAATTGTGCCATAGCAACTACTGGAACTTTTAACTCCATTGCCATTGTTTTTAAAGACCTCGAAATATCTGACACTTCTTGTTGTCTATTACCAGCATACTTTGAAGAACCTTCGATTAACTGTAAATAATCTATAACTACTAATCCTAATCCAGCACCTTCAGTAGCTAGCCTTCTACACTTTGCTCTTATTTCAGATGCAGTTATGCCAGGAGTGTCCTCTATATACATATTTAAATCTGATAACTCACTCATAGCTTCATTTACTTTTTTCCAATCATTATGTTCTAAACGTCCTGTTTTTAGTTTATTTTGTTCTATTCCACCAGCAGCACTAATCATACGCATTGCAAGTTGTTCTGCACTCATTTCCAAATTAAATAATGCTACACTTTTATTTGTATTCATAGCAGCATTTACAGCTAAATTTAAACCAAAAGCCGTTTTTCCCATTGCAGGTCTCGCAGCTATTATAATTAATTCACTTTCATGTAATCCACTAGTTAACTTATCTAAATCATAAAATCCCGTTGCAATTCCAGTTATTTCCTTATCGTTTTTAGCAAGCTCATCAAGTCTTTGCTGTGTTGTTTTAATTACTTCACTAATAGTTTTAAATTCGCCAGCTTTTCTAGCTTTAGTAACACTAAAAATATTTTTTTCTGCATCTTCAATTATATCATTAGTTTCGCTATTTTCATCAAAAGCAGTTGAAGTTATATTTGTAGTAACTTCTATTAATTTCCTCCTAAGTGACTTATCTCTAACAATATCAATATAATAATCGATATTTGCTGCACTTATTACTGAGTCAATTACTTCACCTAGATAGTCTATTCCACCAATACTATTTATATTTTGGTGTTTTTCTATTTCATTTGTTAAAGTAGTTGAATCTAATGGAATTTTATTTTTATGTAATTCATTTATTGCTTCAAAAATAATTTTATTTGCCTCACTATAAAACATATCAGAAGTTACTTCTTCACACACTTTATCCAATGCATAGTTACTTAAAAAACACGAGCCTAATATAGACATTTCAGCTTCTAAATTTTGTGGCAACTTTCTTTCCATAAAAACTCCTATTTTACTATAACATTTAAAATAATTGTCACTTTCTTATGTACATTGCATTTTATTTTATGTACTCCCAATGAGTCAATAACATGATCAATAACAATTGTTTTTTTATCTATATTATAACCCATTTTTTTTAATTCATCACTAATTTGCTTAGAACTAATAGTTCCAAACATTTTTCCATTTTTACCAATTTTAGCTTTAAATACAATTTGTTTTTTTTCAATCTCTACTTTTATTTTATTAAGTTCATCAACGATTTTATCTTCTTCTTTTTGTTTCATATCTTTTTCATATTCTAGTTTATTTTTACTTCCAGTAGTATACTTTATTGCAAGACCATTTTTAATTAAGAAATTATTAGCATAACCATCACTAACTTCTATAATATCATCTTTTTTACCTTGCTTTTTTACGTCTTTTAATAATATTACTTTCATAATGAACCCTCCAAAATAACATCTATAGTATAACATAAAAAAACCTATACTACAAATTAAAAAAAGTACTATATAAGTACTTATTTAACAAATGGTATTAAAGCCATAAATCTTGCTCTTTTAACTTCTCTTGCAACGATTCTTTGATGTTTTGTACAAGTTCCAGTCATACGTCTATTAGCAATTTTTCCCTTTTCTGTAATAAATTTAGATATAACTGCAACATTTTTATAATCAACGTCTTTATTATCACACAAAAGACATCTTTTCTTCTTTTTATTACGATAAAATTCAGCCATAATTTTCCTCCTTAAAATGGCAAATCATCATCACTTAATACTACTTCACTACCAAAATCTTTAAATGGATCATCAGTAATATCTGTAGTTGGCATATCTGGAATCTGATCTGCTGTATTATAATCTGGCATTGGATCACTATATTGTGAACTGCCACCATTTTTACTTCCTAAAAAAGTAACATTATCTGCAACAACTTCTGTCACATATCTTCTTTGTCCATCATTGCCATCATAACTTCTAGTATGAATTCTTCCAACAATACCTACTTGAGAACCCTTAGTACAATATTTAGAAACATTCTCTGCTTGTCTTCTCCAAACAACAACATTAATAAAATCTGTACTTCTCTCACCGTTTTGATTAGGTATACCATTTACTGCAACATTAATTTGACATGTTGCAATACCATTTGGTGTTGTACGCAATTCTGGATCTCTTGTTAATCTTCCAACTAAAACTACATTATTCATATATTACTCCTCATCTAATTTTATAATTAAATGTCTAATAACGTTTTCATTGATTCTAGCTTTACGATCAAATTCAGCTATAGCATCAGCACTAGCTTCTACATCTAAAACATAATAATATCCATTAGTTTCTTTCTTAATTGGATAAGCTAATTTTTTGTTGCCCATTTCTTCTTCTTTAACTATTTTACCTTTCATATCAGTAATAACAGCCTTTAATTCAGCAACTTCCTTTTTTATTGCTTCATCCTCATTAGATTTTAAAATGAACATAATCTCATAATTGTTCATATCTACACCTCCTTCTGGTCTCATCGGCTTAAATATATTAAGCAAGGAGCTATCGCTCGAATGTATTATAGCATACTAATATTTTATATGCAAATATAAAAATGCTAATTCTTACTTAAACATTTAAAAGCAACTTTTTTAAAATAAAAATTTATTATTGCATTTAATCTTTTAATAGTTTTTAA
>CANQSL010000059.1 GCA_947626515.1 uncultured Bacilli bacterium | reverse complement strand
ACTGAATATAGTGTTGCCATCTATGTTACAAAAACAGGTGACAAGTATTCTGTAACAGGTTGTGTTGGTGATAAATCTGGTAATGTGGCAACTATTTCAGGAACTAATGGAAATGAAACAGTAAAAGTTTCTACAGGGACTTGTACTGATGGCAAAGGGACATCAACTTAATATTATTAAATAAAGAAAGGTAGAGATATTTATGAAAAAATTGAATAAGAATGGTTTTACTTTAGTTGAATTACTTGCTGTTATTGTTATTCTTGCTTTATTGATTGTAGTAGTTGCAAACTCTGTTTTACCAGCATTAAATAATTCTAAGCAAAGTGCTTTAAAAACTTATGCTCAAAGAGTTATACAAGCAGCAAAAAGTAATTGTATGTCTGCTGTTATGTTAAATGGAGGTACTCTTGATGAAAAAAATTGTGGAACAAGTACTTCAAAATTAAATCATGAAAAAGTAATGGGAGTTGCGGCCACAGAATATAGTGTTGCCATCAATGTTACAAAAAGTGGTGACAAGTATTCTGTAACTGGATGTGTTGGTGATAAATCTGGTAACGTGGCAACTATTGCAGGAACTAATGGAAATGAAACAGTAACTGTAGCGGCTTCAGGCACTTGTGCAGATGCAACATAGTAACTTATGTAGAAAAAGAGTATTAAAAAAATGCTCTTTTTTTTATGCCATAAAAGAAAATTGAATTACTTGCTGTTATTGTTATTCTTGCTTTACTTATTGTTATTGTTGCCAATACTGCAATCCCTGCCATGAACAATGCAAAAAAGAAGTCTCTTCAAACTTATGCACAGTTAAAATAATACTTGATTTTCACCAAAAATTATCATATAATGATAAAAAGAGGTGAAAATATGATATATACTAATAATATTATTAAAAATAATTTAACTAATTATTCTAATAAAAATTGTAAATTATCTAGGGATGCAAAAAAGGGAAAGTTAATTAAAATAAAAAATGGATTATATGAAACTAATAACAATACACCAGGTTATTTATTAGCTGGTAGTATATATGGTCCTTCATATATATCATTTGAATATGCTTTATCTTTTTATAATCTTATACCTGAAAGAGTAAGTACTATTACTTGCGCAACTTTTGATAAAAAGAAGAAGAAAAAATATAATAATTATTTTGGTATATTTACATATAGAGATATTCCAAAAGATGCTTATCCAGAAGAAATATTATTAAAAAAAGAAGGAGATTATTCATATCAAATAGCTACTCCAGAAAAAGCTTTATGTGATAAATTATATACATTATCTCCAATAAATAATTATTTTAATTTAGAAAATATACTATATAATGATTTAAGAATAGATGAAGAAGAATTTAATAAATTAGATATAAAAAAAATAGAAAAATTAAGTAATTTATATCATTCTACTAATATTAATTTACTTGCCAAATATATGAGGAGAAAAATATATGAGGAGAAAAATATATGAATAATGTAATAGAGCAAATGCTTAATAATTATACAATAAAAAATATAAATGATAAAATTAATGCTTTAAAAGAAATAATTCAAGAAATAGTTTTATTAGGTTTATCTCGTGGAGGTTTCTTTAATGAAGCAGCTTTTTATGGAGGAACTGCACTTAGGATTTTTTATAATTTAGATCGCTTTTCTGAAGATTTAGATTTTGCTCTTATTAATTCTAATAAAGAATTTAAATTTAATAAATATTTTAATTATATAGAAAAAGAATTAAAAGCATATGGATTAAATCTTGATATATCTACAAAACAAAAAAATACTAATAGTAATATATCGTCTGCATTTTTAAAAGGAGATACATTAGAACATATTTTAAAATTTTTTCCTAATGAAGAGAATCATGAATATGATCATATATTAAAAAATATAAAAATAAAATTAGAAATAGATATAAATCCTCCGAAAGGAGCTACATATGAAGTTAAATATAAATTATTACCTAGTCCTCATCAAATAAAAATATATGATAAAGAATCTTTATTTGCTGGTAAAATACATGCAATTATTTGTAGAAATTGGAATAATAGAATTAAAGGAAGAGATTTATATGATTATATATTCTTTTTAGCTAATAATTGTACTGTAAATTTAGATTTAATTAAAAATAAATTAATAGAATCAAATTATATTAATTCAAAAGATAGTTTTAATATTAATAAATTAAAAGAATTATTAATTAATAAATTTAAACAATTAAATTATAAAGATGCAAAAGAAGATGTAATGCCTTTTATTAAAGATATTAATATTTTAGATATATGGAGTAGTGATTTCTTTATAAAAATAACAGAACAATTAAAATAAAAATCTTTATAAATTCAAAGAGTTATACAATTAGCAAAAAGTAATTGTATGTCTGCTGTTATGTTAAATGGTGGAGAACCTAGTAGTGATACAAATAATTGTGGATCAAGTAGTTCGAAATTAGATCATAAAAAAGTAATGGGAGTTGCAGCTTCAGAATATAGTGTTGCCATCTATGTAGAAAAATCTGGTGACATATATTCTGTAACAGGTTGTGTTGGTGATAAATCTGGTAATGTAGCAACGATAAAGCCAAATAATGGAAATGAAACAGTAACAGTAAAAAAAGAAGGGACTTGTACTGATGGTACTGGGTCATCAACTTAATATTATTAATTAAAGAAGGTAGAGATATTTATGAAAAAATTGAATAAGAATGGTTTTACTTTAGTTGAACTACTTGCCGTTATTGTTATTCTTGCTTTATTAATTGTAGTAGTTGCAAATTCTGTTTTACCAGCAATGAATAATTCTAAACAAAGCGCTTTAAAAACTTATGCTCAAAGAGTTATACAGGCAGCAAAAAGTAATTGTATGTCTGCTGTTATGTTAAATGGTGGAGAACCTAGTAGTGATGTAAATAATTGTGGCAATGATTCAAAAAAATTAAACCATAAAAAAGTTATGGGAGTAGATGCAACTGAATACAGTGTTGCCATCTATGTTACAAAAAGTGGTGATACATATTCTGTAACTGGATGTGTCGGTGATAAATCTAATAATAAAGCAGATATTAAAGCAAATAACGGAAACGAAACAGTAACAGTTTCTGCAGGATCTTGTCCTGATGCGACAGCATAATAACTTATATAGAAAGAGTATTAAAAAAAATGCTCTTTTTTTATGGAATTATATCAATTACTTATAAAGTATAGAAAGGTAGAGATATTTATGAAAAAATTGAATAAGAATGGTTTTACTTTAGTTGAATTACTTGCTGTTATTGTTATTCTTGCTTTACTTATTGTTATAGTCGCAAATACAGCAATCCCTGCCATGAACAATGCAAAAAAGAAGTCTCTTCAAACTTATGCACAAAAAGTTGTACAAAAAGCAAAGGAAAACTGTGCGGCTGAAAAAATGTCCGGTGTTAATGATTCTTGTAAGGATAAGGCTGGCAAAGCAACAAGTTGTTGTGGTGATGCAACTACTGGTATAAGCGATTTAACGGTAATTATGGGTGAAGATGCAGGTAGCACTTTTACTATAGACACAGCAAATCCTATTAAAGTCACTTATGATGGCACTATTGCAAAAGTTGCAAGTGGCAAGATTAAAGATAACTCTAACAATACGGCAACTATTACTAATAATTCAGTTTCATTATCTTAATAATAAAGCAATTAAATGGAGGAAAAAATGAAGATAAATAAAAAAGGTTTTACTTTAGTTGAATTACTTGCAGTTATTGTTATTCTTGCTTTACTTATTGTTATAGTCGCAAATACAGCAATCCCTGCCATGAACAATGCCAAGAAAAAATCTTTAGAAACTTATGCACAAAAAGTAGTACAAAAGGCGAAAGAAAACTGTGCCGCTGAAAAAATGGCTGGCATGGGAGATATGTGCAAAAAAACTGCTGGTACTGTTACAACATGTTGTGGAACATTAACTGTTGCGGAGATAATGGGAGAAGAGAATACAACTTATTCAGGTAGTGTCACTGTTAGTTATGATGCTACAAATAATATTGCAAAAGTTACTTCTGGTACAATTAGTGATAAAGATAATGAAATAGACGTTACGTCAAATAGTATTACTCCTACAACTACTAAAAAAAGTACATAAAAAGAGGTGTTATATATGAAAAAAAATATAAAAGGTTTTACATTAGTTGAATTACTTGCTGTTATTGTTATTCTTGCTTTACTTATTGTTATAGTCGCAAATACAGCAATCCCTGCCATGAACAATGCTAAGAAAAAATCTCTTCAAACTTATGCACAAAAAGTTGTACAAAAGGCAAAGGAAAATTGTGCAGCAGAAAAAATGGCCGGTGTTGAGAACACTTGTAAGGATAAAGCTGGCAAAGATGTAAGTTGTTGTGGTGATGCATCTACTGGTATAAGCGATTTAACTGTAATCATGGGAGAAGATGCAGGTGATACTTTTACTATTGATGCTTCTGCTCATATTAAAATCAGTTATGATGGCAATATTGCAAAAGTCGTAAGTGGAACAATTAAAGATAACTCTGGTAATACAGCTACTATTAATAACAATTCAGTAACATTATCAAAATAAGGTAATAACAAATAATCAAATGGAGGAAAAAATGAAATTAAATAACAAAGGTTTTACATTAGTAGAATTACTTGCTGTTATTGTTATTCTTGCTTTACTTATTGTTATAGTTGCCAATACTGCAATCCCTGCCATGAACAATGCCAAGAAAAAATCTCTTCAAACTTATGCACAAAAAGTTGTACAAAAGGCGAAAGAAAACTGTGCTGCTGAAAAAATGGCCGGTGTTGAGAAAACTTGTAAGACTAAAGATGGAACAGCAACAAGTTGTTGTGGTGATATCAGTGACTTGACAGTAATTATGGGTGAAGATGCAGGTGGAAGTTATACTATTGATACTACGAGCCATATTAATGTTACTTATGATGGCAATATTGCAAAAGTAACAAGTGGCAAGATTAAAGATAACTCAAACAATACGGCAACTATTACTAATAATTCAGTTTCATTAAGTTAATAACAAAGCAATTAAATGGAGGAAAAAATGAATTTAAATAAAAAAGGTTTTACATTAGTAGAATTACTTGCAGTTATAGTTATTTTAGCTTTACTTATTGTAATTGTTGCCAATACTGCAATCCCTGCCATGAACAATGCTAAGAAAAAATCTTTAGAAACTTATGCACAAAAAGTAATGCAAAAAGCAAAAGAAAACTGTGCTGCTCAAGAAATGTCTGGTATGGGAAATATGTGTAAAAATAGTACTACTGCTGTAAGTTGTTGTAGTAAATTAACAGTAGCACAAATAATGGGAGAAGAAAATAGTACATATAGTGGTAATATGACAACTTCTTATAATGATAGTATGGGAAAAATAACAGCAGGTTGTATAAGTGATGGGACAAATAAAGTTCAAATTGATACAACTACAGGAGCTTTGACAAAAGATAGTAGTGGTGCAACAAAATTTGAAACAGGAGCATGCCCTACAAGTTAAACAAAAAATATAAGATAAAAAGTCTACTATAAGATAAAAAGTCTTATAGTTTTTTTATGGAATTATATCAATTACTTATAAAGTATAGAAAGGTAGAGATATT
>CANQSL010000058.1 GCA_947626515.1 uncultured Bacilli bacterium | reverse complement strand
AAGAACACTATCAGTAACAGAAGATACATTAGGACGATCATATTACTTTAGGGGAAATGTTAATGATAATTATTTAAACTTTAATAACATGTGTTGGAGGATAGTGCGTATTGAAGGAGACGGGAGTATTAAGTTAATATTAGAAGATAAAGAAAGAACTTGTGAAACAGCAACAGGTGGAGAAAATGCATTTATAGGAACAGGCACTTATGGATATAAAATAGAAAAAGTAAATGAAAAAGTATATTATCAAGCAGATTATAAAAATTGTACTTCTGATACTGAAACTTGTATTAAAAATCAAATAGAAAAATGGTTTAATGAAAAATTTAAAGAAGAGAATGTAATAAATAAAATAAAAGATGATATATGGTATTTGGGAAATCAGAAAAATTATTATACTACTAATGGTGAAAAAATTGCGGAACCTTTAGCACAAGTTAACCCAGTATATAGTGAAGAAGGAAAAGTATATTATGTGAAAATAGGAGATGCAGATTTAAAATTTATAGATAATGATAATGTACAAAGTAAAATAGGAATGTTAACAGTAAATGAATATGCTTTTGCAGGTTTAATAAATAGTGATCATGTATATTCAAACAGTTATATAAGAAATACGATTTCTGGTTGGTATTGGACAAACACTTATGGTGGAATAAATTTTTATGATAACTGTAGAGATATGATAATTAGTATAAGTAATAGCAAAATAAGTATGGCAGAACCTCAATATGGTAGTGATATAAATCCTGAACAAACAGGCTATATAAGACCATCTATAGTATTAAATAAAGGTATAAGAATAACAAGTGGAGATGGAACAAAGGGAAATCCATATATAATAGAGAATACTAATTAATTTAGTATTTTTTTTAAAAATTATAAAATCATTAAAAAATATTATATTGGGTAAAAGTAATATTTTGATTGATAAGAATAAAATAACTAAAGAAATTAGTTATTATAGTTATAAATATGATGTTATAATTTTATATTTTTTTATGAAAATAAAAATGTATTTAAATTGACTAATAATTTTAAATGTGATAAATTATCTTTAAGTTATAGGAGGTTTTAAATGGTAAATGTATTAATAAAATCACATCTTTTTGAAAAAGAAAAAGTAAAAACTAAAGAAGAATTATTTGAACTGTTAACCAAATATGAAGGAATATTAAAAAAGGAAATAATTGATTATTTAAAATCTTCAATAAATTTAGAATTTTCAATTATGAGAAATTATATTAATAATTCCGAAAGGCAAGCCTTGTCAGAATTAGAAATTTATAGAAAAATAGCTATTTATAATATTTATTATCGGGCAATGAATTTATTTAATAAAGAACAAAATAAATTTAATATAGTTGGAAATAATCAAGGCGTTAAAGGTTTAGATGTTAGTGCTATTTTAAATAATGGAAATCAGGTTGAATTATTTGCATTTAATTATGGAATGGAATCTTCAATTAAAGATTTTATTGGTAGTATCGATTTATATCGAACAATTGCTAATAAAAAACTAGCTAAAATGTTAAGTGAAAATTATAGCAAAGCTTATAAAACTGCTCAAAAATGTAATCTACAACAAGAAAAAGAAAAATTATCTATGGCTTATGTTAAAAATGAAAAAATCCCTGTTGGAATTTCACCTCTTATATCTTCTGTCAATATAGATTATAAAGAAATTGAAAATAAAACTTTAAAACAATTTTATCAAAATAATAAACAATTAAATGAAACAAATTATAATAGTAGAATTGATTTAAACGAAACTGAAAAAGAAGAGATTAGAATAACTAATGAAATGTGTTATAAAATATTAGAAGATTTTGGTCTATTAGATAATTTAACTACTATAGAAAATGATGAAGACGATAAAATTGAATTGGATCAAAATATGCCTAATTTAACTTTGTCTTTGCATACAACTTATAAATAAATTATTAATGTATTGATTTTTTCTATTGCCAAAATAATAGATTTGTTGGTTAGTGTCAGGAAAATATAAAAAAAGTAAAAAATATTTTTAAGGTGGTAAAAAATGAAAAAGAAAATTTTAAGTGTATTACTTATTGGAATTTTGGTTATAGGCTTAACAGGATGTGGGACAGCCAAAGAAAAAGAAGTAAAGGAACAAACTTTGGTATGTACAACTACTGAAAGTGATGAAGATATGGAAATTGAGCAAGTAATTTCAATGACTTACAAAAATGATAAATTAAAACAAATGAAAATGGAAGTTAATACAAAACTTAATAATCCAGACATAAAAGAAAATTGGGAAGCATTTAAAAAGTCTATGGATGAAAATAATGAAGAATTTGAAAAAGAGGGAATAATTTCAAAAATTGTTATAAACGACCAAAATTATGAGTACAATACAATTTTAGATATTGATTTTGATAAGGCAAGTGAAGAAGATTTAAAAGAACAAGGATTTGATGGATTAAAAGATGAAGAAGGTACTTTAGAAGAAAGTAAAGAATCAGCAGAAAAAGATGGTGCTACTTGTATAATAAAATAAATTACAAGTATACTTTAAGATGTAAATAATTTAATATTTATATCTTATTTTTTTATGTTAAATTATTTAT
>CANQSL010000057.1 GCA_947626515.1 uncultured Bacilli bacterium | reverse complement strand
TAATTATCTTTAAGAATTACAAGATATACTTATAATTCTTAAAGAAAACTAAACTAGTTTTCTATCTTCTATTCACTCGCAATAAATTGTTCAGCAGTTACCGTTAAAGGAATACTTATTGTAGGTTCAGCAACTCCTGCTGCAGTATCATTTTCATCATTTGTTGTTTTCCATATAACATTAACCTTTACATCTTGTGGTTTCAACTCTGTTAATTCTAAATCTTTTGAATAAGTTTTAGTTGCTTCATCATATTCTAAAGTAACGCCATCAACTTGAATGCTTTCAACTTCTACAGGATTAGTATATTCACCATTTGCACCAGTTAAATCTCCAATTTTAATAGAATATTTAACTGCAACTTGTGATCCACTTGGATCAATTGTCAAAGTTGATGTTCCTTTTCTTCCAGGCGCAATTACATCATTTGCAATATTTGCGTTTTCCTCCCATGTGATAGGTGCATTAAACGTTGTGCTTTTTCCTGTAATATCAACTTCATTTACTTTAACAGCCCATTTTGCGATTTTGGCAGTAGGAGTTGTGCTTGCACTACTTATATAACGTGAATAAGTTGCTCCTGCAATACCCCCAACTACGGCTAATAACAATACTGCAATACCTACTAATATAGATTTCTTATTCATTCCTTCACCTCCTAACTTATTCTAGTGTATTGTAATTTAGTTTTAATATTTAAATAAAGCTTTTCACTTTATATATAACATTGTTTTTCATAAGATTTTATCTAACTTTATGAAAATTTAGACTATTATTTTGACTAAAATTAAATTAATATTAGTAATGACTAAAATTTTATAATTATTTAACATTTATAAGTAATAAAAGTTATTTTTTTATACTAAGATTTTGACTACTATAAATTAGAAAAACTATACATTAAAGATAAATTTAGTATAAAAATCATAAAAATTTAACTACTTTTTAAACAGATTTATAAAAAATGTGCTATAATTTAATGAGAATAGTGTATAAAATATTGCAAATAAAGTGAAAAGCTTTATATTAAAAATTCTTAAAAATATACATAAAAAATCAAGGATTTTTTAACCTTGATATTTATTATTTTTTCTCTTTTTTAATAAATAACCTTCTTCTTCTAAATCAATTTTATTAGCAGTTAATACATTAATAATATATTTTTTTAAATGGTTATAATGTTTTAAATCATTTAAAGTAAGATTATCTTTATTAATATAACTTAAATTTTCTATAATTTTTTCATAAGATTCATTTGCATATTCATCATATTTTAATATTTTATCTAATATTCCTAATTCATTTCCTATAAAATACAAAATATCTATTCCTATAAAAGAACTATTAAATCCTTCATTTTCCATATATTTTAGAACATATTCTATAATTATTTCATATTTTATCTTTTCAACATTTTCAATATATTTGTTCCAATTAGACTTTATTCTTTCTATTTCATTTCTCAAATCACCTAATAAATGTATATTTGTACTTAAATAAGATGCTAATGAAGAATCATAATTATTTATAAAATCAATAAGAAATTTATTAATTTGTATTTTATCTATATTTTTACTATTTTTAAAGTTAGTATGAAAATACTCTGTTAAATTTATTTTATTTTCTAAAAAAATAGCATTTAATAATATTTTAGCAAAATAATCTAATATTATTTTACTACTACCAAAAGAGTCCAATATAACAAGAAATCCCATACCTATCTCATTATATAATTCTTTATCGTCACAACTAGCTTGTTTAATAACTTCAATTTTAGCTCTTTCTATTAAAACAAGTGAATCTAAACAATGTTTATTTGATATATATAATATTTTATTATCGTCTACTGTTGTTAATTCTTGCATAATTATTAATAATTCCAATCTATTAAAAAAATCTTTACTATTATCTAAAAAATAATCAGATACATCAAATATAAACTTTTTATCATCTTTAAATTTAAAAATAATATTCTTAACAAATTTATAATCTTTTTTTACTTTATTAGAACACAAATTATAAAAATTTTTATCATTGGACATATTTATTACATCTAACATAAAATCAGTATTATTTTCTAATTCATTTATATCAAAATCTTCTATATCATATCCATAAACATAATTAAATACTGTTCGTTTATTATACTTATTCATACCTTACTCCCCTATTTATTAACATAATTCCTTAATTCTTTTGACATATATAATTTTCTAATAGCTTTCATTTCTATACTAAAAACATCACCTTTAGTAATACCTTTTTCTTCTGCTACTTTTAGATGAGATTTAGATTCATTATAATTAAATCCATATATTTTTTTTATTATATCTTTTTCTATATCAGTTAATTTACTTTGATTAAAAATAATATCTAATAGTCTTTCTTTATAAATCTTTTCTTCTACAAATGAAATGTCTTCTATTTTATTATATCCTTTTTTATTTAAGTTATTTAAAGCTTTATCTATTAATAAAGTACTTAAATAATTTAGTTTATATTTCTTTATAATTATATTTTCATTCTTAACTATCTTTCTTATTTCTTCAAATAATACATATATAGTTTGAACTCTCAATAAATGAAAATATGTGGATAAATTATTTTTATTAATTACTTTTTCTTCTAATAAAAAATTAATAAAATCTTCGTATTTTAATGGTCCTTTATTTTCTGATTTTTTAATATAATTATATAAAAGAAATCCTAAATTTTCTTTATTTAAATTTAATATCTTATAATCAATTTTCATAGAATTTAATTTACTAGTTATCTTTGTATAAGCTGGAGCATTAAATAACTGATAAAAACTCTTGATTTTCAATAGATCACAACTATCTAATATTTCTATCCAAACTTCGTTATATGTGTTTATAATATCATACATATCATAACTATTATTATTTAAAATATATAGGTAGTCTTTATTAATATAACCGTATACTATATAAAGAGTTCCCATAATTAACTTTTCTCTTTTCTTTCTACGTTCTATTTCATTAGTCTCATTTTTGATACTACTATACAATACTTTAGCCTCAGATAAATTTAACTTAGGATATTTCTCAATAGTCTTTAACCATTGTTTTAAGATTTTTTCGTTCTCTTTCATATTTGCCCCCTTTAATAAAAAAAATTCTCTATATATAGAGAAATAGAATATTTATTAAAACTAACCTTCCCCCATAAATTAGAACAATTATAGCATTTTTATTTTTTTCTGTCAAATTTACATGCTTGTATATCTTACTTAAACATTTAAAAGCAACTTTTTTAAAATAAAAATTTATTATTGCATTTAATCTT
>CANQSL010000056.1 GCA_947626515.1 uncultured Bacilli bacterium | reverse complement strand
ACAATTAAATTTTCTAAACAGGCAGAAAAAGATAAATTAAAACTAAAAAATTCTAATCTTGATAAAAATTGTAAAAACATATTAAATCTAATGCTAAAAAATCCTTTTTGTTATCCACCATCATATGAAAAATTAACTGGTGAATTATCAGGATTATATTCTAGAAGAATTAATAGACAACATAGAATTGTTTATGAAGTAGATGAAGAAAAAAAAGAAATTCATATTATTAGAATGTGGACTCATTATGATAAATTTTAGTTATTTAGTAGTATAACAATTAAAAAACCATAACTAAAAACATAACAGCTTGTTTTTATATTAGTCAGCTCCACCAAAAAGATAGAAAACTCGAGAAATTCGAGTATTAATAAAAGCGGCTTTATAAGTCGCTTTTTATATATTACAATATTTTCAAATAAGAATTAATACCTTATTTTAAAGCATATTCATTATTATCAAAATACTTATAAAATTATTTAAAAAATGAACTCCTATACTATAAAAAATATTATCTTCCTTATTATAAATATAAGCTAAAAATAATCCCATAGTTACATAAGATATAGATTGTATTAAACCTAATATTAAATTTACTCCATCTAATGGAAATATATGTGCAAGGCCAAATACAAAACCACTTATCAATACAAATATTATGCCTCTATTAAATACTTTTTTAAAACCTAATCTAAATAATAATTCTTCATAAACTGGTCCCATAAGTGCTGCAACAATAAACATTAGTATAGGAGATGCCTTTATATAATCTTGCACTAACATTTGATTTTGACTAGTTGAACTCAATATATCAAAATTGAATAATTCAAGTAAAAAAGCCGAAACTAAAGCAACTGCATATTTTATTGCCATAAATATAAAGAATAATTTTATTATATACATTATATTTTTATGTAAGTCTTTTTTAAATTTTTTAACATCTTCTTTGACATCTTTTTTATAAAGAATTAAAAGAACACTAAAGACAATTAAAGATAATATAAATTCAAAAATTACAGCATAATTTGTAGTTTTTATATTAAAATTAAATAAAGAAAGAATTAATACAAGTATATCTCCTGAAAAAAAGAATATTGCTAAAGCAAAAACTAGTTTGGCAATATTAAACAATTTAGTTTTTATATTAGTCATATTCACCATCCTAAATAATTAAATATAAATACATTACTTATTAAATATATTCCATATAATATAATTACAAACCAAATATTATTTTCTTTTTTATAAGTGAATGCCAACAAAGAAAATAATAAGAATGTAGTTAATGAGTTAACTATTGCATACGCAAGAGTTCCACCAATTGATAAAGCGTTAATTATTCCAGCTAATAATCCTGTCAATATAATAAAAGTACTATTTCTTTTACATAATTTGTCTATACTTAACATAATTATTGAACAATATAAAAATGGTTCTATCATATAATCAATAATTATTTTTACAATTAAATTAAAATTCAAAGTATCTTTAAATATATCATAGTAACTTCTACTTAATACACTTACATCAAATATATCTGCAATAAACCTAATAACATATCCAAATAAATATATAGATACGATTAAAACTAACAGATAAACTATAAACATTAATAAGCTCTTAAATATATTGCCTAGCCCATTTCGCTTTCTAAAATCTTTTTTAAATAACAAATATACTACAAAACACATAGCTAATTTAATTAAAATATTAATAATCGCTTGTGTAGTAGCAGGATAATTACCAATATTTAATTCTAATAATCCTAATATTTTATAAACAAAAGGTTCAAAATATACTAATATTATAATTGATAAAATTATTCCTAGTATTCCACTGAGTTTTTTATTCATACTACAACCACCTTGTATTTTAATAATATAATTTTTTTTATATTAATTCAATACATTTTACTAAATTTATACATTTTTAGTTACAAAATATACTTTTCCATTTTTATAAAAAGAATAAAAAATATTATCTAGAATTAAATTTTTATTTTTTAATTTAAGAAGTAACCAATTTTTATCTTTTCTTAGATGTTGTAATGTTTCTGGTTGTATTTGACCATCAATAATTAATGGCATTGGATAATCCGTTTTTATTTTTAAAATATTATATTTAAAAATACTTAATTTACCATTTGGTTCTAAGAATGCATATTCTACATCACTTATATTTTTAATACTCGCTTGTCTCAATTCTAAAAGTAGTGCATCCAAAGTATATCTTTGTTTAATAAGTTCTTTAAAATTAAGTTTTCCATTACATATTATTAAACTAGGTTTACCAGTCATAATTTCATTAGCTTTTCTTGATTTTAAAGTTATTTTAGACAATATTATTTCCAGTAGTACTAATGCTCCAATTGGAAGTATTGTTAAAAATATAGAATCATTTATATTTTCAATACTAATTGCAATTAATTCAGCCATTAATATAGATACTATTAAATCAGTTATTTCTAACTGACTTATTTCTTTTTTCCCCATTAATCTATAAGCTATAACAACTAAAAAATAAAAAAATATTGTTCTAAATATAGCACTTAATATATCCATTTTATTCACCAATAGTATTATGGATTAATTTGCATTCTTTTAAACAATATTTTTAAAATTATCATTAAATTCATCTATTAATGTTTTATTTTGATTAAATAATACAGAATATATTAAATAATCATTCCATAAATTTAGTTCATCTATACTCTTTTTATCTAAATTACTAAAATCCTTTAAAAAGTTTTTTAGTCCTTCTAATTTTTTATTTATTTCATTACCTTTATCAGTTCTTTTATACTGTATTCTAACTGTTTTTATTATATATACTAAAGCAAATAGATTCCCAAAAGCCATAAATATTGAAAATATTGAAATTAATATTATAAATATTAAGAATAATATTTGAGAATTGTCAAAATTTATACTAAATATAAAATTAAATCCTATAGGTATAAGAGTTGATAATACTATCAGTGTCATAAAAAATACTATAATTTGTGTAAATATTTCTTTGGTTCTTTTAATTATAAGTTCTTTATTTAAAGCCTCAATAGAAACAATATCTGATAGTTTAGATAAAATAATACCCTTATTTATATTATCTAATAAATATACTAAAGAATTAGGCAAAGTAGTATAATTATCATTTATTATTTCTATTTTATCTTTTTCTATTTTTATATATTCATTTAATTTTAAATCTAATAAAGTAGCATATACATCTTTTTTAGATAATTCAAAATCATCAATATAACTTAATAATAAAGGATGATAACTATTTATTATTTCACGATAATAATCTTTATAATTACCGAAATCTATTTTATCCAAACTATCTTTTTTAGCTTTTTTTGATGCTAATTTTGAAATTAAATATGGAGATAAAAAAAATAAAGAAAAAATTAATAAAGCTACAATAATTTTTAAAAAATAAAATAATAAAGGAAATATATTTTTTGTTTTTATCGTATAGCTAATACCTGCTATTAAATCAGGAAGCATTTGAACAAGTATAACTCCTACAATAATAATTATTACAATAAAAGTATAATTTTTTGGTTTAATTTTATTATTCGTATTAGATTTATTATTATTTGATACATATTTCATATAACACCTATTCTATATTAAATTTTATCATATAAAATAAATTATAACAATTAAAAAAAATATATATCTTACTTAAACATTTAAAAGCAACTTTTTTAAAATAAAAATTTATTATTGCATTTAATCTTTTAATAGTTTTTAAT
>CANQSL010000055.1 GCA_947626515.1 uncultured Bacilli bacterium | reverse complement strand
CTTTCGGAAGTGTATTCTATCATATTTTCTTTAAAACCAGTTTTTTTATTAATGTCTACTCTAAGGGGTGCAGTTCAAAATTTTATGGATTTTTATTTATATATTCTTTTTATACTTGAATCTATTAAAGAAACTTTACATTTTATATATAAATCATCATTTTCATTATATTTTTTTCCAGTAATATCAACCATAATATTACTCATCCCTATTTGTCCTAAAACTTTCAGTTTTTCTCCATTAATATTTAAAGTCATATTATCATCTTTAAATAATTTTTTAATATCGTAATATACTTTACCTAATTTACTTTTTAATTTAAACCTTTGATCATATAAAACAAGTCCTATACCATCGCTATAACCAATAGGCAAAATAGCAACTTTAGTATCTTTCTTTGCCCTATAAATATTTCCATAACCAATAAAATCGCCTTTTTTTAATATTCTTATTTTATTAATTTTAGTGTGTAATTCTCCAATTGTTTTTAATCTTTTTTCGTTTCCACCATAACCTAAAAACATAGAACCAATTCTAGCAGCAGTAAGATGCATATTAGGATATTTATAAAAAGCAGACGAATTACATATATGTTTATATTTAAATTCAATTCCATCTTGTTTCAATAACTCTAATACTTTTTTAAATCTACTAAATTGTAAATCACAATATGAACTATCATTAGAAAAAGAAGTAGAAAAATGAGAAAAAATACCTATAAAATTTATATTTTCAGTTTCTTCAAATAACTTTTTTATATCCTCTATATCATCACAATTAAAACCATATCTCGATAAACCTGTATTAATTTTAATATGTGCATCTATTGTTCTTTCAAGTTTTTCACATATTTTATCAACCAGTATAGCTCCTTCTATGGAATCTATTGTAAGTGTAATATTATTTTTTATTAAATCATTTAAATATTCTTTATCACTACATGGTGTCACTAACAATATTTCTTTATCTACATTATTCTCTCTTAATGTTAAAGCTTCTTTTATATTTGCTACTGCAAAATGATCAAAACCATTTTCGATTAAAAATTTTGTATACGATACAATATCTAATCCATATCCA
Organism: uncultured Bacilli bacterium; assembly: GCA_947626515.1. Lineage (GTDB taxonomy): Bacteria > Bacillota_I > Bacilli_A > RF39 > UBA660 > UMGS1124. Next base: position 2,680 of record CANQSL010000055.1, on the reverse strand, counting down.
TTTCCTTTAACAACAGCAAAAATAGTATAATCTTCTTTTGTCACTAATCTTTTTATTTCATCAATATTATTCAATAAGTCTTCTTTCTTAATAATTACTTCATTCATATTAACACCTACTCATTATATAGCTTTAATTTAACTAACATATTGTATATTTTTTCTCCTTTTGGCAATAAATAAAAATCTTCTTTTTCTAAAGTTTTAAATAGTATTATTGATATTGTATATACTATCATACCTAAAAATACGCATATTACTGTAGTTATTGTATTTCCTAGTATAGTATTTACTAATTTATAAAAAATGAAAATTATAGTTCCCATAACTAAACCAGATAATATTGGTTTTGCTACTGCATTTTTTATGTTTATTTTAAAATCAATTGTCTTTTTTGTAACTCTATATATAATTCCAAAAATAACTAATTGGCATATTAATGAACTAATTACAGCTCCATAGATATTTATATTTGGATTTCTTATCAATATTAAATTTAATATTACTTTTACTACACTACCTATCAATAGAGCTACAACAGGTGTATATTCTTTACCAAGTCCAAATAATGCTCCTTGATAAACATGATTTATAGCTAAGAAAACCATTTGTATTGCCGCTATTTGGAAAACATATGCACCCTCAGAAGCATTTGGATAAAGCATCCTTAAAATTGGATCAGCTAGTGCTATAAAGCCAACTGCACAAGGAATTACTATAAGCAATGAAGTAAATACTGAAAATGATATTTTTTTAGATGCAGACTTATAATCTTTTTGCGAAATAGAAGCCGTTATAGCTGGTATAAGTGCTGAATAAAATGATAAGTTTACAGCTAAAGGCAAATTAGTTAAAGTTAAAACTTTATTCAAAATTCCATTTAGCCTCATAGCTTCTTGTTCCAATAGTTCTTTAGTTCCCAAAATACCTTGATATGCATTTTGTATACAGTTGCTAACGGTAACGGTATCGATTAAATTTGATATTATTGATATAACTGATCCAATAGTTAAAGGTATAGCAGTCATTAAAATAATCTTTGATAATTTCCAAGTTGTAGGATTTTCTTTATTTATTTTTTCTTTAGAGTCTTCTTTATATTTCTTTATATTTTTCTTATAAAAAATTACTAAATATGAGAAAGATAATAATATGGCAAGAGTTGTAGCTAAAGTGCCACCAGCTGCCATTATATAGGCTTCTTTTCCTACAAACGCATAAACTAAAGTAATAGTTAATACACAATTAAATAATTGTTCTAAGGCTTGAGAAACGCTTGACGCTTTCATAGTTCCAAGCCCTGCAAAATAACCTCTTATAACAGCAGAAACACACACAAAGAATATTGCAGGAGACAATACTTTTAAAACATATGTTACATCTGGTACATTTAAAATATTTGTTGCAACAAAATCACTTGTTATAAATAAAAGTATTGAAGAAAAAGCTCCAATTATAGAAAATACCAACAATGAAACTTTATATATTCTATGAGCTTCATTATATCTTCCCTTAGCGACTTTACTAGATACAAGTTTAGATACAGCACCTGGTATTCCTTGAGATGAAATTATTAATAATACAGAATATACTTGATATCCAGCAGAATAATATCCATTGCCTAAATCTCCAAATCCTTTTATATTAGTTATTACTAATCTATAAATCAAACCTAAAATCTTTATTAAAACTTGGGAAAACATTAACATAAGCACATTATTTACAAACGAGTTTTTCTTTTCCTTTTTCAAAATAATTCCCACTTTCTCTAAAATAATTATATAACAATAGATTAAAAAAACAAAGTATAATATTATTATTAACAATATTTAAAAATATATGGTATAATCAAAATAGGTGATTGTATGAATACTGTAATTCTTATTTTAATATTAGTTATAATAGTATTAGTTGGTTTAGTGATTGTTGGATACATAATAAATTACAATAAAATACAATTTTTAAACATTAAAATAAATGAATCAGAACATATAATAGATGAAAACTTAAGAAAGAAATATGATTTAATAATTAGAAGTCAAACAATTATTGATAAATTATTAAAAAAAGAAGTTAGTTATTTTAAAGAATTAAAAAAATTAAAAGATGAAGATATATCTAATTTTGATTTAGATAGAAAAATTAGTGAAGGAGAAAACTTAGTAAATCAAGTAAAAAATGATTATAAATCCCTTAACGATAATGAAGAATTTCAAGAAATATTAGATAACTTAAAAGAAGCAGATGAAGTATTAGATGCATCTAAAGCATTTTATAATAAATACACAACGGAAACAAATATGCTTTTAAAAAAATTTCCAACAAACATTATTGGTCTAATTCATAGAATTAAAACAAGAAATTATTTTGATGGCAAAAATATGTTTGACGATGAAATAAACGATTTTAAATTATAAAGAAGTAATTAAGTACTTCTTTTATTTTATAAAACAAAAAAGAAGTTTTAAAAACTTCTTTTGCGAATTAGCAACTAGTACTAACCAACCCATAGCAATATTTTATTCTTGCTACTTTAAATTTATTACTTTACATTATATTATGCAATACTTTTATATAAATTTTACATTTTTATTTACAACGTTTTACAATCGAGTAGAGAAAATTTATAATAGTTTATAAATTTGTCCCTCTCACACCACCGTACGTACCGTTCGGTATAC
>CANQSL010000054.1 GCA_947626515.1 uncultured Bacilli bacterium | reverse complement strand
TACTCCTTCAATTGTAAGTTCTTTATCGATAATAACGGTTTTATCACTACCGCTACTTCCAGTATAAGAACCTGCTCTTAATTTTAAAATAGTTCCAGGTTCAGCTTCACTAACGGCCTTTTTTAGTGTACCTGCTCCTGGTTCTACGTATTTTACTACCTCTAGTGCCGATGTATTAGATACAACAGATATACCTATTACAGTCAATAGAGTAACAGTAAAAACAGCCAAAATAGTTTTGATCCACTTCTTTTTAAGTTTTCTCATATTACAAAAATCCTTTCTTATCGACATATTTTTTATACAATAAAACATTAACATCTATAAGGAATAATAGTCAATAACAACTTAACAGAATGACCTCTTCCTAGGCTACTTTACACTCTTCCACCTTTAATCCACTTAGGATAATCGCAGAAAACATTTCTTACTAATTTTAATAAATATTCCAATTCCCTATTATCGACATCTAGTATTTTAACCGCATTAATTCTAAAATTTTTATCGGCTATCTCTTTAGATAATTGAGCTGAACTTATATAATCAATTACTAAAAAATCTTTTATATAATCAATATCTTTTGATATATCAATATAATTTCTACATAGATAATCAACAAGTTTTTGATAAGATTTTAAGCCATCAACATAACTGAAATCTGAAATCATTTCATACTCTTTCTTGCTATATTCTTTATAATCACCCTTTTGCTCATTATAAAAATCTAAAGCAGATTCCATCTCATAAAAATCTATATTACAGAATAATTCATCATCATCACATCTATAGCAATAAAATTCCTCATTAAAAGAAAAGCCCATAATTACATTTTCTAATTCGTCTTTTTCTATTTTAAACATTTGCTTTTCAAATAGTTCATAAAACTTTTTCAATGGTACTACCCCATAAGTATTAATAATAGTTACGAAGTAGTCATATATTTCACTATTACGTCTATTTTCATCCATTATTTTTTTATTTTTAAAAAAGCGGTTAAAAATAGCTACATATTCACTTGGAATAAAAAATTTTATAGAATCTTTTTTTAAATTGTAATCTACTTTAGCAAGTGAAAATCTCTTTAATAAATCTATAACATGTATCGATATATTTAATTCATATAATGGAAATTCTACACCATTATTTTTTAAAATAATCTTTAATTGTTTTATTTCTTCAGTTTTAATAATTTTAAAATAACTCTTTAAAATTTTATCTAATCTTTCTTCTATGTATTGGACGATATCTTTTTTAGGTTTTTTATTAAGTTGCAATAACTCTTTTAAAGCTTTATTATCAGAACTAACCATAGGATAAATAGCTATAAATCTAATTAGTTCTTCTTTTTTTAAGCTATTTAAATATTCATGTAAATTTTGCTCATCAATCTTTTTGCTTCCTTTAACTAAAAATTCTTCTTTCAATATTTTTTCAATTTTATTATCCATATTTATTACTCCTTTACGCTTCTTTATTAATAACTAGCAGTATCTTTCTTCCTTTATGGCTATCTTATACAATAATTTAAGATTACTGTCAACCTAAAAAATAATTTAAACGTAATAAAGGACAAGCAATAAAGTTTGTCCTTTCGCCTACTTAAAACATATGTTACTTTTAATGTTTTATTAGAAGTACTGCCACAAAGAGATCTCGCTATCAATTGCAATTAAATACTTCATATTAATTTTTATCCATATTCATTATTTTGTTATATTCTTTAAAAATGTCCAACATTTCTTCAACAATCACCTTGTTTATTGGATTATCGGGTATGCTATCTATTAAAACTTGTTCAACATTTTCAATTTTAAAAGTTTTAACAGTAAAATCGCCATCTTTTTCCCATTCATCTAACTTGGAATTATTCATATCAAATTTAGCATCAGTATTAATAATATAATAATAGATATCATTTTTTCTATTTTTACCAGATCCATGATAATTTTTACTATAGTATGTAATTTTTTCAAATGGTTTTAATTTAGCATCTTTTATTTCTATTCCAGTTTCTTCTTCTATTTCTCTTAATAAACATTCTTCTAAACTTTCACCATCCTCTAAATGACCACCTGGAAATTGATAAGTTTTATGAGAATATCCTAGAGTTATTTCATTATTGCTATTAATAATCAAACCTTTTGTTCTAGTAACCACCTCATCAATATCTTCTAATTTTAAATTATCATAATTATATAATATTTCTTTCATACAACTACACTCCATTCTTTAATCAACTATATTGTATCACACTATCTTAATAATTTTCTACTTTTGTTAAAAAGAATATCATTATATAACTCATATTTAGGATATTTTGCTAGCCACATTAATGAGTTTAAACAATCGAAAAATAATAATCTATCATCAAATTTATCATTATTTATTGTTTCAAAATTATTTTTTATAAAATTCATAATGTTTCGAAAATCATAATCATTTAGTATAATTTTTGAATTAGTATTGAAGGAGTTAGGATTTCTAGCCATACGATTTATAGGATCTAATTCTCTTACAACAAATGATTGTTTTACTTTTTCAAAATCAATTATCGATATCTCATTATTATCATTAACTAAAATATTATTAAAATGCAAATCTCCATGAATTAATCCAGTGGTTGCTCCTTCAAATAATTTTGAAATTATATCTTTTAATTCATATAAATAATATATTTTTTCTTTATTTAAAATATTAGATTCTATAATTTTATTTAAGTAATTATCATATTCTTTTAATAACCCATCTAAACAATCATTATCAAAGCGTAAATTATAACTTAGAGAATGTAATTTTTCTAACTTTTCCAATAATTGAACTAATATTTGTTGTTTTTCACTTTCCTTTAATAATGGCCACTTTAATAATAATGACTCTCCATTAATTTTTCTTTCTAAATAAAATACATAGGGAAAAGACTTTTTTGTAAAATCACTAAATATTACCTTCGGAATAAATTCTAAATTAGCATTATTTAATAAAAATTTAACTTCTTTTATTGTATCATTATCTTTAGTAGAATTAATAACAATTTTCAAAATGTATTTATCATTAATCATAAAAACCATTCTACTATAACCAAATTTTATTTGCTTTATACTTATTACTTTTTCATTTATATTTTTTTCAATTATTTGTATTATCATTGCATTTATCATAAAATTACCTTTTTAATACTAATTTTTTAGTATCTTTTATTAAATTAATATAATCATTTGGAGTATTTATATTGACAAACCCATCTCCTACATTAACAAAAGTTCTATAATTTTCAAATTCATCAAATAAATGGTAAAGTGAATGGCAATGATTATTGGCATTATCTATTACCCTTTTTAATAATTGATAATTATTTGCTTTTACAGCAATAATAGCATATTCGTTACCATAAAAACTTATATTTTCAACCATGTCTTTTATAATTATATCAATTGTTTTTTCATCATAAAAAGTGTCTCCATATAAATAAGTTGTTGAATCATCAAGAAAGTCGTAAGCATACTTTTTGTGAAAATAATCATCATATTTTGAAACTATTCTTTTGGCATATTTACTATCATGATTTTGATTACTTGACAGTATATATACATCATTTGTTGTTCTTTCTAAAATCATTCTAACAGTTCTATCAATCAGTCTTTCATTGTTAATAATAACTTCTTGTTTTGTAATTCCAAGGTAATTATTCCACCTTGTTCCTTTACCATCTGACATTATAATATATTTCATAACTTCCCCCTAAAATCTACTAATTATTTTTTGTAATTTTTTTGTTCTAGTTAAAAGATATTCTTGCTTGTTTTCCATTGGCTCATAATAGTTTGTACCACAAATTAATGAATCAGATATTACTAAAATTGGCAAACCTTCTTTTTCCATAATTTTCATACATTTACCAAATGCAGCAGTTTCTTGTTCAATACAAGAAACATCAAAT
>CANQSL010000053.1 GCA_947626515.1 uncultured Bacilli bacterium | reverse complement strand
GATTATCACATGGAATTTTTTAAAGCTGGTCTTAATGCAATTATTAAAAAGTGGCTTGATAATGGTTGCAAGGAATCACCCGAAGAAATAGAGAGTATATTAAAAAACGAATATTCAAATAAAAATAATACCAAGAATTAAACTTGATATTATTTTTATTATACAAATTACTAGTTGTTTCACTAAATATAATAATATAAATTAGCGTATCTTTAAACTCTAATATTTCTCTTTATAAATAAATAGTAAATCATAACAATAATGATTAGTAGATTATAAATTTTAAATTGTTTAAATAATATGATTAATAAAATTGAAATAATAATAACACCAATACTTATAATTGTTGATAACTTTCCGTAACCTTTTGTCATCCAAGTAATAGAGGCAAATAAAGGCGAGATAAAAGTAATAATACTCCAAAAGATAATCTGATCTAAATTGTAATAGCAATTAGTTAGCTCTGCTGTCGAGTAATAAGTAATTAACATCCCTGTAAAGAAAATAATAACATTTAGCATAGCCATTTTCTTTGATGGACTATATATTGATATTAAAACCCCAAATAAAATCCATATTGCTATTTCTGAAAACATTTGACCTAAGTATGGGCAATGAATATCAAATAATTTAGAAATAATTCCTAATACTAATCCAAAAATTAATATTTTTATTGATTTTAAATTATTTTTCCTAATAGACTTCACTCCTTAAAATTTAATAAAAAAATAGCCATAATAATATGACTATTCATGTACCATTTGCACGGTAAAATAAATGGTTTAACAATTTAATATTAGCACTTATTATTAAATAATTCATTAATAAATAAAAGAACTATTTATACTTATACACTTTTTGACTTTTCAAATATATTATATATTTTTTGAAGAAAACAAAAGCATTACCTCCGTTGGGTAGTGGTAGTAGTAATAAAAATGTAATTAAAGGAATTATGATAAATAGAGTAAATTTTAAATAAAAAATACTTGCCATTTTTTGTAAAAGATATCCAATTACAAATGAAAAACCAAGTATAGCAATTTCTATTATGCCAAAACCTTTAAAAATTTCTTGTTTTGTTTTTATATTCTTCGGTATTAGATAAATAATAAATCACTTCCCATCATTTTTGAATCTATCTAAATATTTATTTCGTATAGGGTTTATAGTAGCATTAAACCTATTTATAGGAATAGTAGGACTAGTATTACTTTGTGTTTTATTAATTCCTTTTTTTGAATAAACAAAATCTCGCATTTGTTGAGATGCTTGATATGAATTATGATTTTTAATATTATCGACTATTTCATTTGGTATATTGCTTGAAGTAGAATTTTTATGTAGCATATTTGATATACTTTTAATTACTTTTCCGCCCATTTTTTTACCTCCTCCTATTACTTGTGATCCAACTGATGTTGCTAATCCTCCTCCTATTTTAAGACCACTACTTGTTGCAGAACTTAGAGCAATTAAAGATTGAATTCCACCTAATCCTGTTGAAATACCTGATTGTTGATTTAAAAGAGTAGATATTATTGTTGGGGTTGTAATAATAAATATTAAAGCTCCTAATATTAAAAATATACTTGCTCCTAATCCGGTATCGTTGTAGGCATTACCACATAAATTTAATAAAAGACCAATACATATAAATTGGACTATTGTTATTAAAAAAGCTCCCATGGAAGATTTACACCAAATATTAAATGAACCTGCTTGATTAGTAGTGAGAGAAGTACAACAGAATGGAGCAATTATTTTATATAGTGCTAATTCAATAACTCGCTGTGCCATTTGAATACCAACATAGAACAGCATAAAAATCATTAATATAGATAAAATGAATAACATAAAAAAGTTAAGCGAGTAAACATATACATCGCCAATTCCTAAAACCCCTCCAGTTGTTTCATTTATATCTATTGTTTTATAATTATTAACTAAATAATCGATTTTGTCGCTTTCCATTTCATTACTATAAACCATTGATTTTATAATACTTTTTGATAAAGAACTTTCGGCATCAGAATTATCGTTATAGTTTGATACTTGTAATACTGCATTTGTTAGTGAAGTAGATATATTATGTCCGAAGTCAAAAAGTGGATCAACCAAAAACATCATTACAATCGCAAGAACAACACCCCTATAAATTGAAAGTGGACTACTTCGATCATCACTTTTAATTATATAATTCATTATAAGTTCAATTATAGTTTTTAATATAAGCCAACTACAAGCAACTATTAAAGCACCACTAAAAACTTTATTAACAAAATCATTATTAAAAAATTGATATCGCCATACTTTATCAATAGTTTTAAATATTCCATCTAAAGCCCATAAAATCCCTTTTGAAATATTCCAAAAAATATTACGATAAATATCTGTAAAAAAACTTTGTTTTACTGGTTCGATAGAAAGTAAATATACAATAAATATCACCCCCTAAAAATCTATTTTATTAGTTAATTTTGCAACAACTACAACTTGTTTTTTCTTACTTCTCATATCACAGGTTGTTAATACAATAGTCTGATATTTATATTTTTGTAATTCAATAGTACCATCTTTTTCAATACTAATATTTTGCTCTACTTGATAAACATATTTAACATTTTGATAGTAAACATAAATATAATCATTATTTTTTAACTTATATATTTTATTAAAAAATGCTTTATTACTACTTCCGGAATGCCCTGCAATAACCAACATACTATTTTCTACATTTGGCATTGATGATTCATTTAAAACTTGAATATTTTTATTAACTTTATTATTTTTATTTCCAATATTGTAAAAACCTCTTTTTAAATCAATAGAGGGTATTTCTAATATCCCATCATAACTTGATAGATCTTCAATATCATTATTTTCATTAGAATCAGACAAACTTTGATTATCGTCATTTGTTGTTATATTACTTTCTGAAATAAAATAATTTTCAACTAAAATTTTATTATATTTATTAGAGTAATAGTAGTAGATAGAATATCCAAAATATAATACAAGTGAAATAATTATAAGTAAAAAGCCAATTATTGCTAATTGACTTTTTAACTTCTTATTTTTTCTTTTTTTTATCATAAATTAAAAATCCTATTCCAACTACAAGACTTATTAACACGATAACATCAATATAAGTTTTATCATTTGCAAAGGTATCAGGAACTTCAATTATTATTAGATTATTTGTTAATTGTTTTTCGATAACTTCGCCATCAACTTTTATTTCAAAATACATTTTTTCTGTATTTAATACATAACCTTCAGGTGCTTCTTTTTCAAGAATATAATATTTGCCATATCTTATTTCTAGAATAGTGATTTTACCAAATTCGTCCGTTCTACCACTAAAGACAAGTTCATTTGTATCAGCATTATAAATTTCAATAAGAGTATTAGGTAAAGGTTCACTTGTCGATAAATCTTGTTTAGTAAAATCTAAAGTACCAGTAATTGGTTTGTTTGTCATATTTGCTTTTACAACTTTGCCATTGTCTTTAATCTCAAAATACATTTTTTCTGTATTTAGTACATAGCCCTCGGGTGCATTTTCTTCCAAAATATAATATTTGCCAACTGGTAAATCTTTAATTACAATTTTACCATTTTTATCAGTAACACCTGTAAAAATTAATTCATCATTTATAGTATAAATCTTAATAGTAGTATCCGGTAAAGGTTCACTTGTAGATAAGTCGGTTTTTGTGAATTCTAATGTACCTTTCTTTAAATAATTTTTAAAGTTAAATTCAATACTTACAACTGGCGTATATTGATCTTTATATTTTAATTCAAAATAATGAACTTCTTTATCAATTATATATTTATCAGGTGCTGACACTTCAACTAGGTAATATTTTCCTAAGTACAAGTTACTAATTTTTAATTTACCATTTTGTGTAATATAGGTATTAATATAACTATCTTTAGTATAAATTAATTTACCATCACCACTATAAATGTCCTCGTTTGCGTACAACTTATAAGCAACATTATTTAAAGGAACTTCTTTATAGGTAAACTTATCATCCTCTATAACAAATGTTTCGCCTTTTTTGGTCAGATTTACCTCACCTTTAACGGGGGTATTTTCAAAAATTAATTCAATGATAGTACCTAGATTATCATCTACATATACATTGTTTGATTCTTTGCTTATTGTAAATTTTAATGTGGTATTATTCCATAAGTAACCATCCATATAAGTATCGACTTCTTCTAATTGATATTCACCACCCATTAACTCGTATGGGGTATATAAGATTC
>CANQSL010000052.1 GCA_947626515.1 uncultured Bacilli bacterium | reverse complement strand
CCTGTTATATTTATGAATAATAAATATAATGTCGATAGTGCATTTCGCATGCTTAGCTATGTATTATTTTTAGGAATAAGTTTTAATTTAATTATATCGGTGTATAACTATGATGTTAAAATATTTTTAATGCTTATATTAATAACTATTCTAACTGATACGTTTGCTTTATTTGGAGGAAAGCTTATAGGCAAGCATAAATTTACAAAAATTAGTCCAAATAAAACTATAGAAGGTTGCGTAATAGGATCATTGATATCTACTTTTGTCTGCACAATATATTATATAAATTTAATTAATAATATAAATCTATTTAGAATAATAATTATAATTTTGTTTTTGAGTATAATAGGACAATGTGGTGATTTATTCTTTAGTGCTATAAAAAGAGAATATGATAAAAAAGATTTTTCGAATCTAATACCTGCTCATGGTGGTATCTTAGATAGATTAGATAGTACTATATTTGTTTTTCTAGCTTATGTAGTTATTATGACTTATTTATAGGAGGGTGAAATGTTAACTTTAATTATATTGATAATAATGCTTGGAATTTTGATATTTGTTCATGAGTTCGGGCATTTCTTGGTAGCTAAAAAATGTGGTGTTCATGTAGAAGAGTTTTCTTTAGGAATGGGGCCTATAATTTTTAAATGGAAGAGAAAAAAAGATCCAACTTTATATAGCATTAGACTTTTACCTATAGGTGGTTTTTGTGCTATGGCTGGAGAAGTAATGGAAGATGGTAATAAGAAATTAAGTAAAGATAAGTATATGTGCAATAAAAAACCATATCAAAAATTCTTAATACTTGTTGCTGGAGTTACTATGAATTTTATTCTTGCAATAGTTTTATTAACTTTACAAGGGCTTATTTGGGGAAGTAATAATCAATTGAGTTATGTTGGTTTAGTAACTGAAAATTCACCAATAGAAGAAGCTGGTATTGAAGTTGGTGATAGAATTGTAAGTATAAATGGAGTTAAAACACAAACATGGGATAAAATTCAAGTTGCAATTGCTTTAAAAAATAAAGATAAATCATATGAATTTGTAGTAAAAAAAGATGATGGGACAACTAAAAAGTACGAAATTACTCCAAAAGTAACTAAAGATGCAGATGGAAACGAAACGTTTTTATTTGGTTTTGGTGCTGATCAAAAATTAAATAAAAGTTTTATAAGTTCTATAAAATATGCTTTTGTAAAATTTTGGAGTATTATAACAAGCATGGCATTAATTATAGGAAAACTTATTACTGGTAAATTAAGTTTGGATAGTTTAGCTGGACCAGTAGGTATGTATACAGTAGTAGGAACAGCAAAAACTAGTATACAAAGTATATTATATTTAACAGCTTATTTATCTGTTAATTTAGGTTTTGTCAATATACTTCCATTTCCAGCATTTGATGGAGGTAGAATACTATTTGTTATAATAGAAAAAATAAAAGGAAGCCCTGTAAAACCTGAAGTTGAAAATTGGTTTCATACAATTGGCTTTATCTTATTAATGTTATTGATGGTAGTAGTTACATACCACGATATATTAAGATTATTTAAATAGAGATTTTTTCTCTATTTTTATTTGATAATAAATAGTTACTTTGTTATAATATGTATGTTTAAAGGGAGAGATAAATATGAGGGAATTACTTTTAAAAAAATGTAATAATTGTAATGCATTAATAAAAGTGATAAATGATTGCAATTGTAAATGTAGTTTTGTATGTTGTGATGAAATTATGGAGACTGTAAATGCTAATTCAACTGATGCAAGTATAGAAAAGCATAAGCCAATAGTTAAAGTAGAAAATAATAAGATTAAGGTTAAAGTAGATCATGTAATGGAAAGTGATCATTACATTGAATGGATTTGTGTTTTAAATGATAAAGAAGAAAAATATATTTATTTAGATAGTTCTGATATTGCAGAAGTTGAATTCGATTATGTAGATAATGCAACGGTGTATTCTTATTGTAATAAGCATGGATTATGGAAAACTACTATAGAATAGAGGAAAATATGAAAGAGATATATAATGATATAAAAATAAATGAAAATGGAAGGTATATATTAATAGGTGGAGCTTGGCCTTATGCAAATAATACTCTACATTTAGGACATTTAGCTGCATTATTACCTGGTGATGTGTTAGCGCGTTATCATAGACAAATAGGGGATAATGTTATATATGTTTCTGGGACAGATTGTCATGGAACTCCAATAACAGAAAGAGCAAAGAAAGAAAATACTACACCTTTAGATATATCAAGTAAATATCATGATGAATTTGTAAAATCATTTTTAAGTATGAATTTTTCTTATAATTTATATACAAGTACCGAAAGTGATTTTCATAAAAAAACTTGTGAAGACGTATTTAAAAAAATGTTTGATAATGGATATATTTTTGAAAAAATAGAGAAAGATAATTATTGTGAAACATGTGGTAAGTTTGTACAAGATAGAGAAGTAACAGTAATTTGTCCAGATTGCAAACAAATTTCTAAGGGAGATCAATGCGATTGTGGGCATGTATTTACTAAAGATGAATTAATTGGTTCAACTTGTGTAACTTGTGGAGAAAAAACTACTACTAAAGATAATAAGAATCTATATTTAGCTTTATCTAAATTGCAAAATGATATTGAAGTTTATGTTAAAGAAAATGAATCTAAATGGAGAAAAAATGCTCAAAACGAAACTAATAAATACTTAAAAGAAGGTCTTCCTGATAGGGCAGTAACAAGAGATTTAAATTGGGGAGTTAATATACCACTTCCAAATTATGAAGATAAAAGAATGTATGTTTGGATTGAAGCCGTTTTAGGATATTTAACAACTACTATGGACTTCTGTAAAAGAAATAATCTTAATTATGAAAATTGGTGGAAGAAATCTAATAAAGATTCAATTATGTATATGGTTCATGGAAAAGATAATATTACTTTCCACAGTATTATTTTCCCTGGAATATTATTGGCATTAAAAGATAATTATAAATTGCCAGATATGATAGTTTCTAGTGAATATTTAAACTTTAATGAAGAAAAATTTTCTAAAAGTAAAGGAAATGGAATAAATATATTAGAAGCTGCAGAAATGTTTAATATTGATACATTAAGATTTCATTTAGTAAGAAATGGTCCTGAAAAAAAAGATACTAATTTTACTATAGAAGAATATAATTCTACTCATAATGAAATAAATAATAAACTTGGTAATTTTATTAATAGAACACTAAAATTTAAGGGAATAGATACAATTAAAGTAGCTAATATGGATGAACAGATAAAAGAAAATTTAGATAATGCTTATATTGACATTTCTAAAAATATGGAAGCTATGGAATTTAGAGAAGTTACTAATGTTATTATGAATATATTAGAAGTTGCTAATAAATATTATGATGAAAAAATGCCTTGGATTTTATTTAAAGAAGATATAGATAAATTTAATGATTGTATTTATACTTGTGCAAATATAATTTTGAATATTTCAAATTATATTGAACCTATTATGCCAAAAACAGCGAGTAAGATTAGAGAATATTTAAATATAGAGAATCCTTCTTGGGGATATATTGAACTAAAAGATGATGTTAAATTAAATAATATAGAGCCATTATTTACTAGATTAAAATAAAATATACTTAAGGTATATTTTTTATTTTATAGACTAATTATAGTTTTAAAGTAAATGTAAAGTAATATAATATTATGTAAAAAAGTATTTTATTTGATTAAAAATATGATATAATTTTTTTATGCTGAGGTGAAAGAAGAAAATGAATAAACCTGATATAAGTTTTGAAGAAATCGCTGAAAGTATAATACATACTAAAAAGTTTAATGATTTAAAAAAAGAGAGCCATCATGGACTTACTAGATATGATCACGTTATGAGAGTGGCTAGATATACATATAAGATAGCAAAATTTTTGGAATTAGATTATGTTGCTGCTACAAGAGCAGCATTATTACATGACTATTTTACTAATAAAGAATTTAATGGTGTTACTGGATTAAAAAAAGGAGTAGTACACCCAAATATAGCTTATGAAAATGCAAAAAAAGAATTTGAAATATCTGAAGTAGAAAAGAATGCAATAGTATCGCATATGTTTCCTTTAGGTGATACAATTCCAAAATATAAAGAAAGTTGGGTATTAACATTTGTAGATAAAAGTGTTGCTACATATGAAGTATCTAAATATAAATTATCTAATACTTTAACTATATATATGTTATTTATTATAAATATGTTATTATTTGGACAAAAATAGCTTTGATTTAAGTATTGTTTTTATAAAAAAATTATGATATAGTTTTAATAGTAGAAGATTTAATTATTATATGGAAAATTATATAACCGTAACCTTTCCTTTGACAAACAAAAGTTCGTATGGGGGGGGGTTATACTTATATAATTTTTTTTATAAATATTAAATGAGTAGAAAGGAGTAGATAATTAAGAATATTTATTATATTAATTATAGGAGGATAGAATGGAAAAGAAAGATAATTCAAACAGTAAGATCGTTATTTTAATAATAAGTATTATAGTATTTATTGCTATTATAATTCTATTATTATTAAAAGGGTGTGAAAAAAGTTATACAATATCATTTGATACAGATGGTGGAACTTTTATTAAAGATATTGAATTTAAGAAAAGTGATTATTTAGAAGAACCAATAGAGCCTACTAAAGAAGGATATAAATTTATAGGATGGTATTATAATGGTGAATTATTTGATTTTAATACAAAAATAAAAGAAGATATAAAATTAGTGGCTAAATGGGAAAAATTAGGTATAACATTAAAAGAAAAAGAAATCAGTATGATAAAGGATACAGAAAAACAAATAGATATAGAATTAAATGACGAAATAAAAAAAGAGGATTTAGTATATGAATCAAGTGATGAAGAAATAGTAACTGTATCAGAAACTGGAAATATAAAAGCAATAAAAGAAGGAAAAGCAATAATAACTATAAGAACAAAAGATAATAAATATAGTGAGAAATTAGAAATAACAGTAACAGCAGAAGAAGTATCAGTAAAAAGTGTTTATATAACAGGATCAAAAGAAGTATTAGTAGGAAATACAATTAAATTAACAGCAAATATAGGACCAATAAATGCAACAAATAAAAATGTAAAATGGACAAGCAGTAATAGTTCAGTTGCAAC
>CANQSL010000051.1 GCA_947626515.1 uncultured Bacilli bacterium | reverse complement strand
ATCTTGACTCATCCATATATCTTCATTTTGTATATTAACATCAACTTTTACATTGCCATCTTTTGATACATATATAACCATGTTATTTTTCATAGCTAATCTCCTTTCGTTATTTATCAGAATATTTAAATTTTATGGAAGCAATAAACAAAGATTGCTATTGATTTTTATTGACGATTTTTATTTCAAAAGGGTAATTATGCTGTTCAAATATTTCTTTTGATAAAGAAAGTCCAACGCCTGTTCCCTTCGTAGTAGTATTCTTCCCTCTATAACCTCTAATTGTAAGTTTTTCTAATTCATCTTCTTCAATTTTAGCACCTGTATTCTCAATTGTTACTTCTAAACAAGTATCAGTAATAAATATTTATTTCATTATCTGATATTGAATGTTTTACTGCATTTTCTAAAAGAATAAACATCGCCAAATAAATATCATTAGATAATTTTACATATTTTTCTTGATTTGGATCAATCTTAAATTTTAAATCTTTTTATCTTTCATTGTTATTGAACCTAACTTTATATTTCTACTTTTAGTTCATCAATAGTTAGTAATTCATCAACTGAAGTTTTCTTTTTTAATATTTTAAAGGACTCATTTTAATCTCCTGATACAATTTTTTCAAATATATTATACCAAAAAAAGACAGTATTTGCTAACTTTCAATGTATTTTAATATGGAAATTTATTTTGAACAATATTAGAGACTTCTTTTCATATCATTAAGAGAACCTAATGCAACACAATTAGAAAAATTAGGTTACGGTTATGTCGTAGAATCAATTGGAAAATGGTCTGGTGAAATGCCATATACTGCATTTAATGCTAGAAAAAGCTATATAGAAAATAATGAAGAATTAATAAAAAACTTTGCAAGTGCAATAAATAAAGGATTAGAATTTGTTAAAAAAAATAATTCTAAAACTATTGCAAATACTATAATAAAACAATTTCCAGATACATCAATTAATGATTTAATAACTATTGTTGAAAGATATAAAGATAATGATTCTTGGCTATCTACACCTTATATTAGTAAAAAATCTTTTGAGAATTTAGAAGACATTATGATTAAATCTAATCAACTAGAAGATTATGTTTCTTATAATGATTTAATCATCAATTATTATGAATAATGTTTTAAAAATATCAAATTTAAATAAAGTATACTATACTAAATTAGGTTGTGTAGAAGCTTTAAATAATGTTAATTTAGATGTATTAGAAAATGAAATAATTGGAATTATTGGTAATAGTGGTTGTGGTAAAAGTACCTTATTATCAATACTTGCTAAATTAGATAAAGAAACAAATGGAAAAATAAAAAGTAATAAGAAAGATTATGTTGTTGGATATATGTTACAAAATGATGCATTATTTCCTTGGCTAAATATTTTAGATAATGCAACTTTAGGATTAAAAATAAAAGGAATTAAAACAAAAGAAAATATTGAATATACAAAAAAATTATTAGAAGCATATGGTCTAAAAGATTTTATGTATAAATATCCTAGTAATTTATCTGGTGGTATGAAACAAAGAGTTGTTTGATTGTTTTAAAGACACAAATAATAATTAACAACACTAATTTAAACTTAATTATTAAATTATAAATTAAATTTTTTTATTTCATATATAAATTTACTTCTGCCTGTTCTTTTGCATCAAAAGACAAATCACTATATTCTTTTGAATATATATCTATACCGATTTTACTATAGACATCATCAGTATTAATAACAATAGCATCTTCTACTTTATAACCAAGCATTAAAACTGCTTCATCAATTTCTTCTCTTGTAGGCCCTTCAACTTCAACATAAGGAGGAAGTTTTGGCCATTTATCTATAACAATTTCAGTATTTTTATAGTCATAAGCTATTCTCATTTTAATTTGATGTCTTTCAAAAAAATAACCTAAATCCTCTAATAACTGCTTACCTTCTTCAATACTTGAAATTTTAATTTCTAATTCATTAACTGCATCTAAATCATATTCACATTTACTATTTACAATCTTTTTTATAGTAATAGATGTTTCATCTCCCGTCTGTCTAAGTCTCACCCATTTGCTAAAGTTCTCATTTGTTTTTTTTAGTAATTTTAAAAGTTCATCAGAAAATAATTTATTATAATCGTTATTTGCATTATTAATAAACTCTAATAAATCATTAGTACCTAATATTTTTTTTATTAATCTTAAATCTTCTTTATCAAAACATGGCCTTATTTCAAAAATTAATTTTGATAATCCTCTTTTGTCATTTTCTTTAACTAAAATATTCAAATACTTAATATATAACTCATCAATAGGTGGCAAATCAAAAGTATATATGTCTTGAATAAATTTACCTTTTGGTTTTATACCTTTTTCTTCTAATGTCGCCTTTATTTTATTTACATTTACATTTAACAATTTTATTTCTCTTTCAATTTTGCTCATAAAAATCAACTCCTAACATAATAATAACATAATATTGCCAATAATCTTATTTAATAATAATATTACAAAAATATTTTTTGAATATTTTATATTATGACAAAATAGTTTGCCAACATACTTACTGTT
Organism: uncultured Bacilli bacterium; assembly: GCA_947626515.1. Lineage (GTDB taxonomy): Bacteria > Bacillota_I > Bacilli_A > RF39 > UBA660 > UMGS1124. The sequence goes on along the minus strand of CANQSL010000051.1, from coordinate 2,875 downwards.
AAATTTGTAATTTCAAAAATATATTTAAATTATGATTAATAAAATTAAATGAATAATTTAAATTAGATATCACTTTTTTATATCATAAGTTAAAACAAGAATGGAGTTAAGCTATGAATAAAATGAAAAATGATAAAGAAATAACATACTATAAAGTTGGCATATATTTAAGATTATCAAATGAAGATAGAAATAAACTTAATAAAGATGATGATAGTGAATCCATTAAAAATCAAAGAAATTTGCTATTAGATTATATAAATAATCATCCCGAATTTTTATTAATAGATGAATACTGTGATGAAGACTTATCAGGTGCTGGCACCTATAGACCTGAATTTGAAAGATTAATAAGAGATTGTGAACTTGGAAAAATAGATATAGTTTTATGCAAAAGCCAATCGAGATTTTCAAGAGATATGGAAATTGTTGAAAAATATATCAATAATAAATTTAAAGAATGGAATATTAGATTTATTGGTCTATCAGATAATGCAGATACAGAAAATTATGGAAATAAAAAATCTAGACAAATAAATGGACTTGTAAATGAATGGTATTTAGAAGATGTTTCAAATAATATTAGAAGTGCTTTTCATTCTAAAATGAAACAAGGTGAATTTATTTCTCCATTTGCCCCTTTTGGATATGAAGTATCTCTATATGATAACAATAAATTAATAATTGATCCTATCGCTAGTAGCATTGTTAAAGAAATATATGATTTATATTTAAAAGGATTAGGCTTTACAGGAATAGCACATTATTTAAACGATAAAAATATTCCTTCTCCTTCTCTTTATAAATATAGAAAAGGTATTAAATTAAATATAATTAGCAATCGTCCTAGAGAAGAAATTAAATGGAATACTAATACAATCAAAACAATATTAAAAAATGAAATATATATTGGAAATTTAATTCAAGGGAAAAGAACAACTATAAGCTATAAAAATCATAAAATAATAAATAAAGATAAAAGTGAATGGATAAAAATTGAAAATACTCATGAAGCTATCATTGATAAAGAAACTTTTTACATGATACAAATTGCTATGAAAGAACGAACTAAACCAATGAAAGCAAATGGTATTGTACATAATTTATCTGGCAAAGTTTTTTGTAAAGTATGCAATAGATATATGAGAAAAAAGAATTCTTCTAAACATGAATATCTTGTATGTTCTAATAATCAAAATGGTTATGATAATTGTAAAAACAAATCAGCATTTAGATATGATATTTTAGAAGAATTAATATTAAATTATATAAATAAGAAAATTAAATTATTTTATGATTTAAATTTCTTAGAAACAGAATTTGTAAAAAAAAGAAAAAATAATTTTACTAAAAAAATCAATTTATTAACAAAACAAAAAAGTGAATTAAATAATCAAATAGTAAAAACTAAAAATTATTTAAAAAATCTTTATGAAGATAAAGTTAATGGAATAATAAATGAAGAACAATTTAAAGAATTAATTGATAATTATAATAGCGATACTAACATGCTAAAAAATCAATTAAAATTTGTTAACAATGAACTTAACTATTATACGCTAAAAGAATCAAATAAAATTATTAAAAGAACATTAGATAAATATCAACAATTAGAAAAATTAAATAGAATTATAGTAGATGTATTTATAGATAAAATTTTTATTGATAAAGTTAATGAAAAAACTAAAACAAGAGATATAAAAATCAACTGGAATTTTTAAATATAAATAAGTGTCTATATAACACTCAAAGAGTTGCTTTAATAAGAACACTTGCAATTAATCCAGATATATTACTTTTAGATGAACCATTTTCTAAATTAGATTTAATTACTAGATTAAATATTAGTGATGATGTATATAAGATTATAAAAAAAGAAAAGAAGACTACTATAATTATTAGCCATGATATTGCAGAATGCATATCACTATGTGATAGAGTTGCAGTAATGTCTAAAAGACCAGGTACTATTAAAAAAATATTTAACATAAATTTACTCAATAAAGATTTACCTTCTAAAAATAGAAGTGATGAAAAATTTTATTATTATTATGATATTTTATGGAAGGAAATCGATAAATGAAAGAACAATTAGATTATTTAAAAAAATTAAAAAAAAATAAAAGAAAAATAATAATATTTCAATTATTAATTGGTTTAAGTTTCTTAATTATTTGGGAAATACTAAGTAGATTTAATATTATTAATAGTTTCTTTTATTCTAGTCCTACTAAAATAATATATACAATTATAGATTTATATAAAAATAATAACTTATTTAATAATATATTTATAACTTTATATGAATTAATTATATCTTTTATATTAGGTAGTTTATTAGGCTTTATTATCGCTATTATATTTTACTCTATTCCAATATTAAAAAAGATATTTGATCCTTACTTAACACTTTTAAACAGTTTACCTAAAGTAGCTTTAGGACCGCTTTTAATAATATGGATTGGAGCTAATACTAAATCAATAATTGTAATGGCTTTACTTATAAATTTAATAGTATCTATAATAGGATTTTATAATGGTTTTATTAATACGGATGAATATAAAATAAAACTTTTAAAATCCTTTGGAGCTAATAATTTACAAATTCTTATAAATTTAGTTATTCCAAGTAGTATAGAAAATATATTTTCTTGTTTAAAATTAAATATAAGTATGTCTTTAATCGGAGTTATAATGGGAGAATTTTTATCTAGTAAAGCTGGTATTGGTTATTTAATATTATATGGTACTCAAGTATTTAATTTAAATTTAGTTATTACTGGTATATTCTTATTATTAATTCTTTCTTACTTATCTTATTTAATCATTTGTTTATTAGAAAAAAAATTTATTCACAATTAAGTGAATATTTTTT
>CANQSL010000050.1 GCA_947626515.1 uncultured Bacilli bacterium | reverse complement strand
GGTTTTGTAGCTTTAATGAAAAATAATCAATTTTCAATTGATAATTTTATAAACTATAATGATATTTTTAATAAATTGGATGAATCTTTTTTTCCAGCACATAGATTTTATTGCAAAAACTATTGTGAGTGTATAGATGGATTATATTTATCTAAGGATAATAAAATTGTAGAATATTATGCAAGAATGGTAAAAGAAAGTACAGCTTCAAATTTCACTCAACAATTAGTTTATACTTCAAATAATATATTGACTAAAGGATTTAGTAAAGATTTGATATATAAATAATTTATTTGTATAATTAAAAAAGGTGATGATATGGAATATAATAGTGAAGAAGAATTTCTAAAAAATTATGATTCGAATAGTTTTGACAAATTATCTATGACTTCAGATATAATAATATTTAGTGTTTCAAATAAAAATCAGAATAACTATAGAAAATTAGAAGAAAAAGAGTTAAGTATTTTATTAGTAAAAAGAGATAATTACCCATTTAAAGGAAAATGGTGTTTACCTGGTGGATTTTTAAATCCAAAAACAGAAACCTTAGATGAGTGTGCAAAACGAGTTCTTTATAATGAAACAAATATAAAAAATATTTTTATAGAACAATTATATACTTTTAGTGGATTAAATAGAGATCCAAGATTACGTGTTGTTAGTTGTTCATATATGGCTTTAATAGATAAAAATAGATTATCTGATTCATTGAGTAAAAATGCTAAATGGTTTGACGTAACTTTAAATGAAAATAAAAATAATATAGAAATAATTTTAGATAGTGGGGATGAAGTACTATCTTTTAAAGTAAAAAAGAAAATGGAAAATACAACGGAAAGAATGGATTTCGAAATAATTGAAAATGATTATTTGGCATTTGATCACCCTTTAGTAATTGTCAATGGATTATATAGATTGAAAAATAAAATTGAGTATACTGATATAGTTTTTAATATGATGCCAGAATACTTTTCTTTAGGAGAATTACAACAAGTTTATGAAGTAATATTAGGAAAAAAGTTGCTTGATCCAGCATTTCGTAGAATTATAAAAGATAAAGTGATTAAAACAGAAAAAATTCAAACAGGAGGGGGGCACAGACCTTCAATATTATATAAATATAAAGGTAAAAAAATATGATAAAAAATATAAAAATATTTCCAAATAATAATGAATTATCTTATAAAATATCAAAAGAACTTACAAAAAAACTTATATCTAAAGGCTATAATATTGTAGAAGACAATTATGACTTAGCTATAGCAATTGGAGGAGATGGTTCCTTTTTAAGAATGTTAAAGCAAAATAATTATAATAGTAATATATTTTATATTGGTGTAAATACAGGAACATTAGGTTTTTTGCAAGAAATAAAACCTGATGAATTAGATTCTTTTATAATATCGTTAAAAGATAATAAGTATAAAATAGATACTGTAGGTATTCAAGAAACTAGAGTATATTATAATAATGATAATTCAATATTTTATTCATTAAATGATATAGTTGTTAGAGATAAAGATTTAAATGCTACAGTTTTAAAAATAAATATAGATGATGTAAATCTTGAAAAATTTGTAGGTGATGGAATATTAATATCGACATCTGTAGGTTCAACTGCGTATAACTTAAGTTATGGAGGAAGTATTGTATTCAATACATTACATACTTTGCAAATTATTCCAATAGGCCCAATTAATAGTAAAGTTTATAAAAGTCTTTTAAATGGCATTGTCATTCCCGAAGATAAGACAATAACAATAATACCTAATAAAGATAAAAAAAATTTAATAATTACTGTAGATGGTGTTAATAATGTTTATGATAATGTTGAAAGAATAGAAACAAGTGTATCTAAAAAAAGAATAAAATGTTTGAGAATGGAAAATTATAACTTTATTAATATTGTTAATGATAAATTTTTAAAATAGCTTAAATAGCTATTTTTTATTGACAAAAAATAATATCTAGTATATTATAACTTTGCTTAAGAGGAGTTTTGTATGAAAGATAATTTTGAAATTTTGGAAGAAACAATAAAGAAACTTTTAATTGAAGATATAAGTAAACTTATAAAGGAAACAATAGATATGTCAGAAAAGAAAAAATTTAGTTCAATAAAAACATATAAATTAATTGAATTGAATATATCTTCATGGAAAAATACTGCTAAAAAATATTGTGAATTAGATAAAGATTTATTGAAAGCTATTGAAAAGGAAAAAGAAGAATACTATAAAAGAGCAAAAAATGAATTTTTAGATTTAGTTATAAAATTTATAAATACAGAAATAGAAGAAGTTTATAATAAGGGTAAAAGTGCACTTAAATCGTTAATATCAATTAATGAATATATGAATGAAATACTTATTACACCTTTTGGTAGATTTAACTTTGAAGATAAGGATGTAACAAAAATAATAACTAATGAAAAAAAATTAATAGAAAATATTGCAAAAAGAGAAATTTTATCAAAAGTTCAAGATATTATTTTAAAAGAGAATGGGGATTTTACGCAAAGTGTAATAAAATATTTTGAATCATTAAAAAAAATGGGAATAGATTTTTCTTATATGCAAAGTATAGAAGAACCAACTAATGATGAAATTAAATTAACTTTAGAAAAAAATAGTTCTAATTAAGAACTATTTTAATTTTTCAAAAATTTCATCGATATTTAATAATTTTTGTTTTCTTTTATATACTGGTATTATATGCAAATGATAGTGTTTTACTACTTGTTGTAATCCATAATTATTGACAATTCTTATACCATCGGCATTTAACTTTTCATATATTAATTCTTTCATTTTTTTTGCAACTGTGTTAATTTTTATTAACATATTATCATCCAACTCAGTAAAATCAACATAATGTTTTTTAGGTATAACTAACATATGACCATTGCTACTAGGCTCTATATCTAATATAACAATAACACTTTCATCTTCATATATCTTTTTAGAAGGAATACTTCCATTAATAATTTTACAAAATACACAATCTTTCAATTTAATCACCTAATTTTATTTTATCAAACTGTTTTAATAAAGTCTATTTTAAATCAACATTAATTATTTTATATAAAGCAATTATTATTGAAATAAAAGAAATACTTAATATTCTATATGCAAAAAAAGGATGTACGTGAGAATGATTTCTGACTATAAAAAACCAAATAAATGGTGTAGTAAATAATACAAAATAAATAATAGAGTTTAAAATATTTTTTTTAAAATTTTTATTTTTAAAAACATTATATAAAATTAATAATATATTAATACTGATTATAAAGATTGAATATGTGTTCATAAAAAATTTTAAATTAACCTTAACAGTGTCAATAAAACTAAATTCTGATGAAGTTCTAATTAAAATTGAATTAATGGCATCTTTGAATATGTTTTTATGTAAAACAAGAGATGAAATTCCCCATTTTCCAATAAACATACTTGCATATCCAATAACATAAAATAATGATAGTTTAATTAATATTTTAATCTGTTCTTTAAGTTTAAATTTATTCAATAAAAAATAGAAAATTAAAGGATAAACTAAAGTTACTAAAGGATAAAATAACAAATTTATATAATTTGTAATAATTCCATAAAACAAAAACAAATATTTATAATGATTGAATTTAATTTTTTTATTAAAAAGTAAAATTATAAGAGAAAATATTAACATCAAATTAAAGTCAATTGTTTGAGATAAATATTTAAAAGTAAAAAGTGGCATCATTAAAAAGAAAGAGGATATCATGGGAATAATATATTTTTTTAATTTATTTTTATACATTAATAAACATATTGCTAATATTAATAAATTTTGTATAAAATAATTAATTAATTTAATATCGGTTAGTGAAAAAAAATTTAATAAAACTTTTAAAGGCAGTATGTATCCATGCCAATATCTAGCATACTGTTCTAATTGTAAAGGTTTTTTTTCAATATAATTTATTAAAATATAATCAAAATATTTATCATAATTAATATATGAATTTTTCAGTGCATCTTTATATGTATGATTGTTATTGCTTACTAATACTTCTGTAAGCATGATAAATTCGGTTCTTCCAATATAATTTATACTGTCATAATCAGGCTTTTCAAATGTATATTCATAATTATTATTAGTTAAAGTTATTAATAGATTTTTTTCTACATTTTTAAAATTAAATTTATATGCAATAAGCATAAATAATAAACCTATCGCAATAGAAATAATTATAAAATAAAATGTCTGTATTGTGTTTTTTACAAAAAATTTCATATTTTTCACCTTAATTCATTATACCATTATAAAGTTAACTTTTAAACAAGTTATGCATAAAATATTCATGAGGAGTGATATAATGGCGTATTTTAAAGAGATAGTAACTAAAGCTGTAATTGGTAAAGGGAAAAAAACAACTAATTTGAATCATATTGTTAAAACAGAAGACAATATAAATACAGTTTTAGGATGCTGGGTAATCAACCATCTCATTACCTTTGGTGATAAAAAAGGAAATATATGAATAAAAAATTAAATATAAATATTTTTTTTAATAATAATGGAGAGTATTTATCTGATATATTAAGTCAAGATTTTATAGAATTTTTAGAAGAATATATAAATAATAGTTTAAAAAAGGAGTGATAAAATATATTAAGTGGATATAAGTCAAATGAGATTGCAAAATATATTAGATTGTCATTAGCAGATGAATATAATCAAATTGATGAAAGTGAAAGTGTATCTAATCAAAGGAAAATATTAAATGATTTTATAAATAAAAATGGAAATAATGGAGTCGATAGTAGAGAATTTATTGATGATGGATGTTCTGGTACAAACTTTAATAGACCAGGATGGTTAGATTTAATGAATAAAGTAGAGAATGGAAAAATAAAAGTAATAATTACAAAAAATTTATCAAGATTAGGTAGAAGTAATTTTGAGTGCAGCTATTATATAGATTATTTTTTCCCTAATAAAAATATTAGATATATTGCTATACAAGAACAAATCGATACATTTAATAATGAAAATTCAAATAATGAATATGCAGCATTAAATAACTTTATAAATGAAAAATACTCAAGAGATCTATCAAAAAATATCAAAAAAGTTTATAAAATAAAACAATATGCTGGAGAATATATGTCTTCTCAACCATTATATGGTTATAAAAAAGACCCAAATAATAAACATAAATTAATAGTTGATGAATGTGCTGCCCAAGTAGTTAGAAGAATTTTTAAAATGTATTTACAAAATCATTCTCAAAATCAAATTCGATCAACTTTAAGTAAAGAGAAAATTCCAATACCTGAAGTTTATAAAAAAACTAAAAGAGGATTAAAAGTAAAATTCCCTTATGAATGGAATTACAGAACTATAAGAAATATTTTAAGAAATGAAATGTATATTGGAAATATGGTTCAAAATGTATTTACAAAAAAAAGTTTTAGAGATAAAAAACTTACAAAAAATAAAAAAAATGATTGGATTATAGTAGAGAATACTCACGAACCAATTGTTGATAAGTCAATTTTTTATCAAACTCAAGAAATATTAAATGCCAATTATAGACACCATTCAAAATTAATGTATAATTTTTCAGGTTTATTATATTGTTCTGAATGTGGTCATAAAATAGGGATAGGAAATAAAAATTCAAAATATATATATACATATTGTAATTATTATAGAAAAAATAGTATATATAATAAGTGTACACCTCATTCGATAAACTATAATCTCTTAGAAAATAAATTGTTAGAAATAATTAAAAATATGTGCAAAAAAACTATAAATTTTTTAGATTATAAATCATTGATCAATGAAAATAAATCTAAATTAAATTTGTGTAATAATTCTATAAAAGCAAAAATTTACAAGTTAAAAATTCAAATAAAAGAAATTGATTTAAAACTAGAAAAAGCTTATATGGATCGACTAAATGATATTATTACTAAAGAAGTTTATAAAAAAATTTCTGCTAAATTAGAATTAGATAAACAAATATTGATTAAAGAAATTGAAATTTTAGAAAAAAATAGATTAAATAATGCTAATTTAAACAAATTAGATGTTACAAAAATAGTTTCGGAATATTTTAAAGATAGGGAAGATAAAAAGAGAAATTTATTAATTAAAATAATTGATAAAATTGAAATACACCAAGATAAAACCATAGATTTATATTTTAAATTAAAGCAAAATAGTTAGTTAAATAGTAAAATGCAATTTTAAAAAAAATATTGAAATTATAAGAGAAAAAACAATTTTTTCTCTTGT
>CANQSL010000049.1 GCA_947626515.1 uncultured Bacilli bacterium | reverse complement strand
GTGTCTAAAACATACTGAAGTATTTTATTAAATGAAGTAACATCCGATATTCCAAGTCTTTCTACAACATCTTTAAGCAGTATTGAGTCATAAACATCTCTAATGTAATTTTCTTTTGAATCATTATTCTCAAAATAAAACCTTTGAGGCAGAGTACCCCATTCAAAGATATCTAATAATAAATCAAAATAATTTTCAGGTTTAGTATTTGTTATTTCGGCAGCTTCTTTAAATGATAGAGGATTAATTCTAAAACTTACATATCTACCTGACAAATCCGTTGATAATTCTAAAAAAGTCATTTTACTATTTGATCCGGTAATAAAAATACTAAATTGATTGGTAATTCTTAAGGAGTTAATAGCTTTTTCAAATTCTTTTACTTTTTGAACTTCATCTAAAAATATATAGTAAACATCTTTATCTTTTACTAAACTCTTAATATAATTATTTAATTCTATTGCATCTGTTATGTCGGCATAATCAAGTGATTCAAAATTAATATATATAATATGACTATCTTTAACTCCGCTTTCTTTTATCTCTTCTATTATTTGTTGTAAAATTACAGATTTACCACTTCTTCTTAATCCACATAAAACTTTTATTAATGAGTTTACATGATAAAAATCCTTAATTTTATTTAAATAATAACTCCTTTTTAACATAGCATTTCACCTCTTCATTCATATTATATAATAAAATAACTTAAATATAAAGTTTTTTTGTTGAATTGGAAAAACTTTTTGAATTTTACTTTTTTTTGGTTGAATTGGAAAAACTTACTTTGCTAAAGATTTTTGCCACTTGTGGCATTTTCTTTCAATATAATCCAACTCATTAAAAATATAAATAAGATAGTTGACCAAGAAAAAAAGAAGCTAAAACTAACTTCTTTCTATCTTTTCCATTCCACCCATATAAGATTGCAAAGCTTTAGGAATTAAAATGCTTCCATCCTCTTGATAATTGTTTTCTATTAGGGCAATTAGTCCTCTTGGAGTGGCTACTACTGTATTATTCAAAGTATGAACATAATGTGTACCATTACTATCTTTCGTTCTGATGCCTAAACGTCTTGCTTGTGCATCTCCTAAAGTTGAACAAGAGCCAACTTCAAAATATTTTTGTTGTCTTGGACTCCAAGCTTCCACATCACATGATTTAACTTTTAAATCTGCAAGATCTCCACTGCAACATTCTAATGTTCTAACTGGTACATTTAAATTTCTAAAATAATCTACTGTAAGCTTCCACATTTTATTATACCAATCCATAGAATCCTCTGGCTCACATAATACAATCATTTCTTGTTTTTCGAATTGATGAACTCTATAGAGACCGCGTTCTTCTAATCCATGTGCACCGCCTTCTTTTCTAAAACATGGAGAATATGATGTCATTGCAATTGGAAGCTCTTCTTTTTTTACAATTTGATCTTTAAATTTTCCTATCATTGAATGTTCGCTAGTTCCTATCAAATATAAATCTTCTCCCTCTATTTTATACATCATAGATTCCATTTCTTTAAAAGACATTACTCCAGTTACGACATCACCATGAATCATGAAAGGAGGAATTGCATAAGTAAAACCATTATCTATCATATAATCTCTTGCGTATGCAAGCATTGCTTCATGCAACCTTGCTATATCTCCTATTAAATAATAGAAACCTTCACCACTTGTTCTACCAGCACTTTCTTTATCTAAACCATTCAAATTTTCAATTATATCCGCATGATATGGAATTTCATAATTAGGAACAATTGGTTCGCCAAAACGTTCTATTTCTACATTTTCTTCATCATTTTTTCCTACAGGAACACTTTCATCAATTATATTTGGAATTATTAACATCCTAGATTTTATTTCTTTATTCAATGTTTCTTGTTTTATATCTAATTCTTTTATTTGTTCTTCTATTTCTTTAATTTTTTCTTTAACTTGGCTAACTTCTTCAAACTTTTTATCTCTTACAAGAACTCCAATTTCAGCACTCATCTTATTCTTATTACTTTTTAAAGAATCACATTTAGTTTGTATTTCTCTAACATCTTTATCCATCTCATATATTTCATCAACTAAGCTTAATTTTTCATCTTGGAATTTCTTTTTTATATTTTCTTTAACTAATTCTTTATTTTCTCTTATTAACTTTATATCTATCATATTTATTCTCCTTATTTTTTAATTAACTTTAAATTTTTATTTATAACAATAACGTTCATACCTTTTAATTCATCATAAAAACTACAATCAGGTATATCGTTATATAAATAAATTGGATGTCCAACATTATATACATCATATATTTCTAAAAATGTCGACCCTCCTATATAATTTTTATATACTACTCCATCTTTTATTTTATCCATATTTAAAACTAATAATGCATCTGTTTCTCTAGCTTTACTTTGGCTTTCTAAAAAAGCTTCTCTAAAAAAATCTAAATTAGCTTTTTTATCTAATTTTTTTATGTCTTCATCTATCATAGGTGTATCAAAATAATTTGGCAAAATAACCTCAAAACCCATATTATTTAATTCTTCTTTTATACTCTCAACATATTGATACGAGTATTTGCTACATGCAATAAATATTTTCATTATTCCTCCTCAAAAAATAAAAAGATGGTACTTAAGGAGTGCAAAAGCACGGTACCATCCTTTATTTAACTTATTTTTTATAACGGTATAACCGGTGATGATTAATCACTCTATTGGATAGATAAGTAATTTTTTTTATTAGTTTACACCAACCACTAACTCTCTTAAAAAAAATAAATCACTATTGTTCCAAATAATCAATTTATATAATATTATTGTATCATTAAATTAATTTTTGTCAATTTATTTTAATAATTTTAATTTATATAAATCAAAGATTGGATATTATATTTACTAAAAAAATTTATCTACATTTTTAGGTACTTTATCATTCTTTATTGTATCTATTATCTTTTGTTCCTTTTCTAAAGTAACATTTTTACCTGTTATTTTAGATAAATCCCTTATAATACTTCTTAAAACTTCTTCGTCTTTCATATTGTCTTTATTTAACCTTTTAGCAAGATTAACTAACGTATCCTTATCTACATTTGTCTTATTTTTTACTTTTCCAAAGAATTCATCATTTAATTCCATATGTATCCTCCAATATATAATATGAAATCTTTTTATTTTAGTGTTCTTTATTATATAAAAATATATAAATATAAAATACTATTATGTTAAATACAATTGAATATAAATTAGAAGTTAAATAATAAATAAAATTATAAGTATAACTATTAATAAAATATAAAATATTTATAAAAATAAAATAATTTATAATACTTATAAAAAACAAATTTAAATTATTTTTATTTAAATATTTATAAATAAACTTATTTATATAAAATATAATTAAAATTATAAAAGTTACTATAGGTATTTTATTTAAAATTATATCTACAATTAATAATATAAAAAAACGTTTTATATTTAAAGTATTTATTTCTAAAATTATAAAACATGATAATAATCCCAGATACGTATTTAATATGTTATCTAATAAAAGTGTCATAAATTATCACCTACAATTAAAATATAATTTAAATTATTAAAATCCACATCACTTTTAACATATATAATTTTTGAAAAGGTTTCCTCTTTAACTTTAATAACTTTTCCAATATAAATGTGTTCTTTAATTGAACCATAGCCACTTGTATATACTTCATCATTAACATGAACTTTATCATAATTAGATATATCACTGACAATAAAATTCTTTGTTTCCTGATCATAATTTAGTTTTCCATAAACATTATTTATTACAACGCTAATATCTTTTAGATCTCTAATTGTAGTTAATTTTGAATAATTTTTTTCTACTTTAGTTATTTTACCAATTAAACCATATTCATTAGTTACTGCCAATCCATTTTTAATATTGTCATTTAGTCCATATTGAATCGTATATTTATCAGTATTATATGTATCTTTAAAATATATTTTAGATACTTTATATTTATAATCGATATAATATAAGTTCTTACTAAAATCATTTAAAGTTTCTAATTCATCTGTTAAATATTTTATTTTTTCATCTTTTAATTTAATAATTTCATCATAATATTTATTATCTAATTTAAATACGCCTAAAATATTACCATAAAAAAAACAAATATTATTTCTAAGCAATATCACTAATATAAAAATAATTAAATATATACCTATCTTTTTCAAATATGTTCACCTTCTCTAAAAAAACTATAATACTTCTGAGAATTCGTTATTAAATGATCTAAAAGAGGTATGCCTACATCCTTACAAGCGTTTATTAACTGATTGGTCATCTCAATATCTTCCCTACTTGGAATAATTTCTCCAGATGGATGATTATGTATAATAATTATTCCAGAAGCATTACATTTTATAGCGTTATATAAAATATCTCTGGGATGAAATAATGTTTGATCTTTAGTACCTATAGTAATTATTTTATAAGTTATCAACTTTTTTTTATTATCTAAATATATTGCCAATAATTTTTCTTGTTTTAAACCAATAAATAAGCTCTTGAAAGCTTCATGTACCTTTTCCGCATTATTTAAAACCATTTTATTTTCTATTTCTATATTATTTACCCTTTTTCCTAATTCAATACTTGCTTTTAAAGTTATAGCCTTTATTAAACCAACACCTTTTAATTGACTTAATTCATAAATATCAAGATTATTAAGTTCATTTATATTGTTTATATTGGACAATATGTTAGTGCTAACTTCCTTTACAGAATAATTTTTAGTACCACATCTTAAAATAATAGAAATTAATTCTTCATTTGTAAGATTTTCTACTCCTACACTTAACAATCTCTCTCTAGGTTTTTCCATTACAGGAATATCATTTAATTTCATAAACTATCTCCATATAATTTTATAATCATCTTATTTAATTCTAAAAAAACAACTTCATTTTCTTTATTCATAATAGACTCATATTCATCTATTTCCCTTTTTAAATTTACATCATTAATATCAATATCTTTTATATAATAACTTATATTATTTTTATTTAAATAACTCTCCATACTTCTAATATTTTCTTCTCTTTTTAATATCGCAACAAATACTCTATATAATTCATCATCTTCAATAACTATAGAATTTTTGAATTTATTTTTATAAGCATTTGCAGTTTCTAAGTTAGTATATACTCCCACTTGAAAAGCCTTATAAGTACTATTAAATAAATTCTTAATATAACCAATAGAACAAATATAATAACCCAAAAGCATGCCTAAAAAATATATTACTATTGGTTTTTTTAGCTTTTTCATATTATCACCAATATTATATTAAAATATTTATGATAAATTATTTGTCGAACTATACTTACTATAATATATATTATTATTTTTTTTGATATTCCTTTAAAAAAAGATTAAGTATATGCTTAATCTTTATTCATTATATAAATTTTTACTTGAAATTATATGTATTTTATTAAGAGGCCATATTCGTAAAAATGCTTTACCTATAATATTTTTTTTTGGTATTAATCCAACTTTTTTATCCCTACTATCTTGAGAATTCTCTCTATTATCTCCTAATACTAAATATTTATCTTCAGGAATTATATCACAATCTAACTCTGATAAATTAAAGTCTTCTGTCTTTACATCTTTTAAATAAGATTCATTTATTACCTTATCATTTATATATAATTTATTATCTTTAAATTCTACTTTTTCTCCAGGAAGACCAATAACTCTCTTTACAAAATATTGTGAATCCGCATAATATAGAGCTACTATATCACCCCTTTTAATATCTTTAACCCTATAGCTAAATTTATCTAATAAAACTATATCATCATTTTTTAAATTAGGTGACATAGACGATCCTACAATTCTTTGTAAACCTAATACATATACTGCTAAAAATAAAACTATCACTATAAAAATAATATACTTTAAAGTATCTTTTAGAAACTCTTTAATACTTAACCAATCCATAATTCCACCTAATTTAATTTTACAAAACAAAATATAGTTTGTCTACAAACCAAAAAAAAATTTACAAATTAATGTAAATTTAAAGAAAATATACAAAAACTAAGATTCCAACTATGAATAAATATATTGAAAATTTCCAAAGATTTCCCTTTTTTACAATATTGCTCAATATCTTATATGTAATGTATGTAACAATAAATGCAAAAATCATACCAACTAAGTAATAAATCAACATTGATGAATTTAAGCCTACATCAATTATATCTTTAACTCCTAAAATAAATGTTGCAATACTAACTGGAAAATATAACATAAAGGTATACTTTAAAGATGATTCTTTATTTAAATTACACAACATGCACCCTGCTAATACTGCACCACTCCTTGAAATTCCTGGAATTAATGCAACAGCTTGCAATAGCCCAATAATTATCGCATCCTTTAACACTAAATCTTTATCTTTCTTTTTTCCATTTTTATTTTTTACTAGCATTAATATTATACCAGTAAAAATAAATGCAAGTCCAACTAAATAAGTATTATTAAATAAAAGTTCTTCTAAAGGATCTTTTACAATCAATCCTAATATACCTACTGGAATAGTTCCTACTATAATCATAATACAATATAAAAATTCTTCCTTATACTGTTTGCGCTTA
>CANQSL010000048.1 GCA_947626515.1 uncultured Bacilli bacterium | reverse complement strand
ATGTGCAATTTTACATGTAACATTTTCACTTAAAATTGACTACCAACCTATGTAACATTTTTACCTAAAATTCACATTTTTATTGCTTTTTTTAAATATAATGTCATTTAAAGCTAAAAAAAATAAAACTTTAAAATAAATAAATATTGTAAATTAAATACAATAATGGTATTATATTGTTGTTTTATGGCCCATTGGTGAAATGGTTAACACATAGCCCTCTCAAGGCTACATTCATGGGTTCAAATCCCATATGGGTCACCAATTTAGTTAATTAAAGTCCAAATTTTTGGATTTTTTATTTTAATATAAAAATAATATAATTTTTCTTTAAAAAAAATACTATATAAGTTATAATTTTATAGGAGGGTAGGGTATGGATGTACAATTGTTAACTACAATTAATTATAATAATTTAGATACAAAATTAAATGAAATTTTGCCAAGTAATTTACAAGAAGAAGAAAAAGAAAATCTAAAACTTGAAATAAAAGAGAATATAAAAAATTTAGAAATAGCTAGAAGAAGTGAGATTGTCGCTACTGCTGGAAATTTATCTAGAAAAGATGGAACTGTTTTTGATGCATTAGATAGTAAGGGAAAATTAACATTGGAAAAAAACTCAAAGTTTGCATCAAATGTAATAGGTATGGGGCATACAGCAATTTCTGAGTTGGATTATTGTGTATTTGCATTAAAAAATGTTTCAATATTAGTAGAGCAAACTATTATAGAGGAGAGATACTCAGCTTTTACAATTAAATCAAGAAGAGAAGTGGATTTTTCTAAAGTTGGATATTATGTTCCAAATTTTAGAGATAAAAATGGAAATATTCATCCTGAAAATGAATATTTAAAGAAAAAATATAAGGAACATATGAATTTTTTATTTGATAAGTATCATCAACTATTAGATTTATCTATCTCTAAAGAAGATGCTAGATTCGTTTTGCCATATTGTTATCATTCTAACATCTTAATGGGAATAAATGCTCATACTCTAAGAGATTTAATTATTAAATGTACTAAAACTAAATATAGTAAAATTCAGGAACTAAAAGAATTTGGCGAAAAATTATATTCTATCGCTAAGGAAAATTTGCCGTATATTATTCCATCTATTGATAATACTCCATATAAAGAAATAGATGCGGTTGATTCTATACTTAATGAAAAAGTTCATATAAGAGATTATAAAATTCTTGATAAACCTCAGCTATTAAATGCAACTGAAAACATTGATGAAACTATTTGTGTTAGTGCAATTATGAGAAGATACCAATATGATTATAATAAAGCTAAAAAAATATATTATGATCTTATGTTAGAAGATCCTAATTTTTCATTTAAATTAATAAAAAATATAGCTTTTGAATCTGATAAATTGGAGCTATCTCAAGTTAATTTTAGGTTTCAAATTCCTTTATCTTTTGCTGTATTAACACATTTTACAAGACATAGACAACATGATTTAATTGTCCCTGACTTTTCTCCAATTATTGATTTAAAACAATATAAAGTGCCTCCAAAAATTAAAAGTAATTATTTAGATTTGTATAATAATATATATGCAGAAAATATTAGTACTTATAATCTTTTTAGAATGTATGATGTATGTGAGGAAGATTTAGTATATTTTACGTTATCAGGTAATATGATTAATATAATAACTGATATTAATGGTAAAAATGTTCATCATATTTTAGGATTAAGAGAGTGTAATAAAACACAGTGGGAGTCAAGAAATATTGTAAATGAAATGCATAAAGAAATAGAAAAATTACCTTCGTCTAAAGCTTTTTGTTCTATATTAGGACCGTCATGTGTTACACAAGGTATTTGTAAAGAAGGAAAAGAGTCTTGTGGAAAGATATTAACATTGAAAAAAAATAATTAAAAATCACTTGCATACAAATATAAACTATGATATATTATGTTTGTACACGCGAGTGTTTTTTTAATACATTAATTTAAAGGAGTTTATATGTCAAAAACAAAAGCTAAAAAAGAAAAAAAAGAAAGTTATCTTAAGCAAGTAAAAAGTGAATTAAAAAAGGTAAAATGGCCTGATAAAAAAGAGATGATCAAATATACAATATCTACATTGGTATTTGTGCTTGCATTTGCATTATTCTTTTATGGAATAGAGAGTTTATTTGCATTTGTTAAGGGGATGATTGGATAATGGAAAAGCTTTGGTATGTAGTAAATACTTATAGTGGTCATGAAAGTAAAGTACAAGAAAAGCTATTAAGCCGTGCTCAAACCATGGGATTCCAAGATTATATTTTTAGAGTTGTCGTTCCTGAAGAAACTGTAATTGAAACTTTGAAAGATGGTTCTACTAAGGAAAAAAAGAAAAAAATGTTTCCTGGGTATATTTTAGTAGAAATGATTATGACAGATGAAGCTTGGTATATTGTGCGTAATACACCAGGTGTTACAGGATTTATAGGATCTAGCGGAAAAGGAGCCAAACCAACTCCATTGCTTCCACAAGAAATTGATAAAATATTATCTGCTATGGGAATGACTAGAATGGATGTTAATAAAGATTTGGCTGTCGGTAATAAAGTTTCAATTATTGATGGTCCATTTAAAGGAATGCTTGGAACTATAGATAATATTGATGTAGAAAAAAGCACTTTGACAGTTCTTATAGACTTATTTGGTCAAGAGACTCCAGTTGAAGTTGAAATGAGCCAAGTTGTTATAGATTAAATATATGTTTGAAAATACTAATTATTTAGTATTTTTTTTTAAATTTTTAATACTAAATAACGTTTAATAGCTCATTAATTATTGTTTAAATTACATTTAAAATAAATTGTTGTTTTATTGCACTTTTTATTTTCTTTAATTAGTTTATAATGATATAATTATATAGTGAGGTAAGACATGAATTTAGATGGTTTAAATAATGAACAAAAAAAAGCTGTAACACATATAGATGGACCATGTTTGGTGATGGCGGGGGCAGGTAGTGGCAAAACTAGAGTTCTTACTATGCGAATCGCATATCTTATAAATAATGGAGTTAAAGATTATAATATTCTTGCAATAACTTTTACTAATAAAGCTGCCAAAGAAATGAGAGAGAGAGTAAATTCGCTAATAGGCGAGAATAATGCTTTTATAGGAACTTTCCATTCATTTGGATTAAGAATAATAAGAGAAAATTATATGCATTTAGGATTGGATAGAAACTTTACTATTATAGATAGTGAAGATGTTTTATCTATAATAAAGAAAATATTAAAAGAAAAAAATTTAGATCCAAAACATTATAGTCCTTATTATATTAGAAATAAAATAAGCTTTATTAAAAGCCAAATGTTAAATAAAATAGAAATAGATAGATTTTTTACTACGGAAATAGATAATGTTGTAAAAGATGTTTATTATGAATATGATAAAAAAATGTTGCAAAATAATTCGATAGATTTTGATGATTTACTTAGTAAACCAGTAGAATTGTTTAAAAATAATCAAGATATTTTAGAACATTATCAAGATAAATATAAATATATATTAATAGATGAATATCAAGATACTAATCCAGTACAATATAAATTATCTAGTTTACTTGCTAAGAAATCTAGAAATATTTTTGTTGTAGGGGATATGAATCAAAGTATATATGCTTTTAGACAAGCTGATTATAAAAATATTTTAAATTTTGAAAAAGATTATAGTGATTCTGTAGTAATTAAATTAGAAGAAAATTATAGAAGTACTAATAATATTTTGAATGCAGCAAATTCGGTTATTAAAAATAATAAAGAGAGAAAAGATTTAAAATTATGGAGTGAAAAAGGCGATGGTGTTAAAGTTAAGTATATGCGTGCTTATGATGAAAAGCATGAAATAACACTTGTTATTGACGAAATTAATAAGTTGTTAGCTGAAGGATATCATAATAAAGATATCTGCATCTTATATAGAACTAATGCTCAATCTCGTGTTGTAGAAGAAGTATTTTTAAGTAAAGGACTACCTTATAAAGTCGTTGGTAGCTATTACTTTTATAATCGAAAAGAAATTAAAGATTTAATTAGTTATTTAAGATTGATATATAATCATAATGATGAAGTTAGTTTAAGAAGAATTATAAATGTTCCTAAAAGAGGGATTGGAGAAAGTGCTATAAAAAATTTAGAAAATATTAGCAGTGTAGAAGGTATATCTTTGTTTGATGCTTTAAATACTAAAAAAGAATTAGAATTTAAAAATATGATACTTAGTATAGAAGAAAAATCTAAAGATATGAGCCTTACAGAATTAATAGATGAAATATTAGATACAACGGGATTAAAAGAAGAATTGATGTCAGATCAAACTTTAGAAAATGAGATAAGATTAGATAATTTAATGGAATTTAAAAGTATTACTGCATCTTTTGAAGAGAGAACAGGCTGCGTTAATTTAGAAGATTTTTTAGAAGAAATAAGTTTGATAAGCGATATTTCAAATCATAAAGAAGATAATGATGAAATAACTTTAATGACTTTGCATAGTGCTAAGGGATTAGAATTTGATGTTGTATTTATGATTGGAATGGAAGAAGGGTTATTTCCACACAGCATGAGTTTGCAGGAAAACGGAATAGAAGAAGAAAGAAGATTATGTTATGTAGGTATAACAAGGGCGAGAGAGAGATTATATCTTACCAATGCTAAAAGACGAATGCTTTATGGTAAGGATAATATGAATATGCCTAGTAGATTTATAGATGAAATAGATAAAATGTTTTTAGATGAGGAATCAATTGGTGATTCTACAAGTGAAAAAATAGATACTAAAACAGTATACAGCAAAGAAGAGAATAATGAGATTAAAATTGGGGATATAATTAATCATGAAACATTAGGTACAGGTGTTGTAGTAAATATGAGTGGCGATTTAATAGACGTTGCGTTTAAATCAGGGGTAAAAAAACTTATGAAAAATCATAATAGTATTAGTAAATTATAAAAAGTTAAGGAGCAATTTATGACATTATTGATATTAGCAGCCGGTTTGGGAAGCAGATTTGGCGGGTTAAAACAATTAGAGCCAATGGGACCAACTGGAGAATTTATTATAGATTATTCAATTTTTGATGCAAAAAGAAGTGGATTTAATAAAGTAGTTATTGTGATTAAAGAAGAAATGTTAGATGATTTTAAAAAAACTATTGGAAATAGAATAGAAGAGCATATAAAAGTAGAATATGCCTTTCAAAAGATAGATGATACACCTATATCTATTAAAACCAATAGAGTTAAACCTTGGGGAACGGGGCAAGCTATACTGTGTGCTAAAAACTACATAAATGAGAATTTTGCAGTAATAAATGCAGATGATTTTTATGGAGAAAATGCTTATGTAGAAGCTTATAACTTTTTAAAAGAAGCAACAGATACTAATTTTGGTTTAATAGGATATGTAGCTGAAAATACATTATCGGATAATGGTGCGGTAAAAAGAGCGGTATTAGAAATAGAAAATGAAAATTTAATAAGTTTGACTGAATGTTCTGTTATTGAAAAAAATGATTGTTTGCAGTGTGAATCATTGAAAGATAAAAGACAATTTTGTATAGAAAAAAATCGATTAGTATCTATGAGTTTGTTGTTATTTACACCTAAAATATTTAATATATTGGAAAGTGAATTTAAATTATTTTTAGAGAGTATGTCAGATGAAGAAAAAGATGAATTTTTTATACATGATATACTCGATAAGTATTTAAAACAAAATAAAATTAGTATAAAAGTAAAAAAAACTAACAGTATATGGTATGGAGTTACTTACAAAGAGGACAAAGAAAAAGTACAAAATGCTATAAGAGAAAAAATAAAAAAACATATTTATAAAAAGAATTTATGGAGCTAATATGAAAGAAAGATATGATGAATTAGTAAATATTATTAATAATGCAAATTATGAGTATTATGTTCTAGATAATCCGACTTTAACAGATCAAGAATTTGATAAATATTTAAGAGAATTAATTGACTTGGAAATTGCTTATCCAGAGTTGGCAAGACCTGATAGTCCTACTAAAAAAATAGGTGGGGAAGTAATTGACTCTTTTAAAAAGGTTAGACATGATAAACCGATGTTAAGTTTGAGCAATGTATTTAATGAATCAGAAATTATGGAGTTTAACAATAGAATTATTAATGCTGGGTTTAATCCTAAGTATATGTGTGAATTAAAAATAGATGGACTTAGTGTATCTTTAAAATATGAAAAAGGATATTTTGTTAGTGCTGCTACAAGGGGGGATGGTGTCGTTGGAGAAGATATAACTCATAATGTTAAAACTATAAAAACAGTTCCGTTAAAGATAAATAAGGATATAGATATAGAGGTTCGTGGAGAAATTTATATGTCTAAAAAAACTTTAAAAAAGTTAAATGAATCTAGAGAAAAAAATGGTTTGCCAATTTTACAAAATTGTAGAAATGCAGCTGCAGGATCAATTAGGCAATTAGACAGTAAGATAGCTAGTGAAAGGAATCTTGATGTATTTATATATCATTTGCCAAATCCAGAAGATTATAATTTACATACTCATGTGGAAGCACTTGAATTTATGAAAAGTTTAGGATTTAAAATAAATCCAAATAATAAATTAGTTAGTGATGTAAATGGAATTTTGGACTATATCAATGAAAAAAGTGCTTTGAGAGAAAATTTAGAATATGATATTGATGGCG
>CANQSL010000047.1 GCA_947626515.1 uncultured Bacilli bacterium | reverse complement strand
AACAATAATTCTTTAGGCTTCCTCTTAATTTCTTTTAATACGCCTAAACCTTTTTTAGGAAGCCAAATAGCGTATAACTTATCAAAGGTTTTACCAGTAGCTAGCTCATAATAAGATAATTGCCAACTTAAATATTCTTCGTCTAATTCAGTGGTTGTTTTTATATCACATAAGCCTGTATCTCCATTAATATTAGCTATCATATCGTATCTACCAGCATACATTCTTTGATATTCAACCATATTTTCTTGTTCTAATACGATTATTTTGTTTTCTCTTTTAAGTTTCACATATTGCATTAAACTAATTTCTTGAACATAAGTTAATTCCATAGCTTGAATAGTGACGTTAAAAGCTTCTTCTATGCTCATTGTCTTTAAATTAGTTTCATACATCTCTATAGATTTGTGTATCGTAGTTCCATATTCTGCTTTTCTATTTAGAATTTGTTTATTTACTCCTTTATATTTGTCAGGAAATATAAAGTGTAATATTTCACTAACACTAGGTGTTATGATTCCATTAACTAGATAAATATGTGGCTCATCTAAAAATACAATATTATTCAACTTCTATAATAATTGAACTAGATACACTTGAATCTTTAGAATATTCTTCATATATTTCAGGACACTCTTTTTTAAATCTAGCAGAATCAAATCTTTTAGTTGTATACCCAGCTTTAATTTTTGCTGAAAAACCTTCTACTATAAACTTGTCTTTTCCTAACTTTTCCATAGCTTCTTTTAATTTTGCTTTAAAGTCCTTTTCCATTAAATCCATTTCTAATTGTATTTTTTTAAAATTTCTATATTTTTCTATAAAATCACTATCAATAACTATATCGTTATTTTCAATTTTTACTAATTCATTCATCTTTAATTTCTCCTAATCTATTGGACTTTCTTCTGCATTAGTATCAGGTAGAAAGTCGCTTTTATTTTCTTTTCTTTTTATTAAACTACTTGCTTCAAGTAAAGTAAGTTCAGTTATTTTAACTTTACCTATAAGCTTCATTAAAGGTTTTAATTCTTCGGCTGTATATAATTTTTTTATAATTTCTATTTGATTTTCTTGAATCATAATTTCATTTTTTTTAGATGTAGCCTTAGTAGTTGTTTTTTTAGTTGTTTTTGGTGTTTCTTCGGTAGTTTCAGTTTCGTCTATTCTTTTACTAAATTCATCAGCTTCACTATCACTATAAACTCCTGAGTAAGCTATTTTACTATTCTTTAAGATTACTCTATCCATACATCTTTTTAGTGCCATAGCATAAGGATAATCGTTTTTGCAATTATCTTTACTTACTTCTCCTACTTCATAAATTCCCTGAGCTGGACAATTATAAGTAAATACTAAAGAATTATTAAATCCCTCTTTATCAATTGTCATACATTCAGGTTTAAACTTTAGATTTTCTTCTAATACATCATTGATTTTTAAACATCCATCGTGACTAATAATAAGTCCACTATACATAGCCTTGGTTTTATCCGCATATGTATTAACTAATATCCAAAAATCACTTTCTTCCAATACGTCTTTGTATTTTTCACTTTTTAATAACTCAATAACTTTTTTACGAGCTTCCTTATATTTTGGTGTAATAAATTCTACAGGTATTGTTTTTCCATTTATATATTCTTGTTTCTTTTCACCGAAGTTGTAATCCTTTTTTTCTTTTTTTTCCATTCCCTCACCTATTGATTTAAAATATATTTTTTAAATCTTATCTTCTTTCCATATCTATTTTTTTTATAAATCCACTTATCCGTTATGTTATAATTTTTTCTTAAAGTGAATATCCTATCGGATAATCTTGTTATTCCATAAATTTCAAAGCTATCCCATGTTGTTATACTTCCATTTTTTAGTAAATGATCTAATATCATTTGTTTTTGACTTTTCATTTAAAGCTTTTTAGTAAATCCTCCATTTCTTTTCTATCTTCTTTTGTTGATTCTTCTATTTCTATTTTTTCATTTAACCATTTAGGTTCTTTTTTTGATTTAGAATTGTATGCTTCTTCATCAGCTTTTGCTTGTTGTACAGTTTTAATACCATTTTTTTTGTAATTAAATAGTATTGTTGAAATATATTGAATATTATATTTCCCTTTAAGTATTGCTTTTCTTATTGCATATCTAGTTAATTCGTTATCTTCCCAAGTATTTATTTCTTCATATTCAATTGGACTTAAAGTTCTACCAAAGTTTTCTTCTATAAAACTAAATATATTATTAACATTTACATTACCATTAACATTAACAACGTAATTATTATCATAATTACTAACATTAACATCTTGATGTGTATCCTTTTTGGTATTTAGTTTGGTATTTAGTTTGGTATCGTAATTGGTATTTTGTTTGGTATTATTTTTGGTATTACTTTTGGTATCTTGATTGGTATTATTATTCCATCTCTGAAAAACATTTGAAGACTGTTTTTTGCTCTTATCTAATGGCCTTTTTAAATTAATAAATATTTTCTTCTCTTTATCATTTAGATTTATCTCTTTATCTTCAAACATATATTTAGTAATAGCTAACAATATATTTGCTTGTTCTTTTTCACTAAGTAGAGTTATTAAGTCATAATATTCTCTATATATAGTAAAACTTTTCATTTCAGCCTCTAAAATATTATTGCTATAATATTTATTACTACCAATACGCCAAATATTTTTATGTATAGTTTATAAGTTTCGTATTCTTCTTTTGTATCAAAAAAGTAGTTTATTATTTTATTTTTCATAAGTTTTCATTCCTTTCTTATAAGTGATTGGTTTTTAAGATGTTACAGCATCTTTTTGACAAATTTGTAAATAAATGTTATATTTAATAAGTAAATTTTATTTACAAATTGTTTTTGGATGATTGCTTATTAAATTGAGCAATCTTTTTTTGTAATTTGATTCTCAAGTATTAAAGCTTTTCTCATTTTATTAGCTTCTCTTCTAACAAAATCTAAATCTACATGTGCCTCATCTAAAACTCTTTTTATTGGTAATCTATGAGGTTTTGTATTTTTGAAATAAAAACATTGAGCTAATGCTTTATCTTTTTCATTAGAATTACTTATTTCTTCTGCATTAATTTTTTCATTATCAAGTTTTTTCTCTAAATCAACTCTAAATTTATCCGCAGTAGTTTTAGAAACTCCACCAAGTATTATTCTTATTTCTTCAGTAGTTACCCATAAATGGTTACAAGCTTCTTCTAATTCTATATAATTTTTCATATCCCCTCCACATTTTAATTATTATTTGTATTTTGA
The DNA here is from genome assembly GCA_947626515.1 of uncultured Bacilli bacterium. Taxonomy (GTDB): domain Bacteria; phylum Bacillota_I; class Bacilli_A; order RF39; family UBA660; genus UMGS1124. Next base: position 3,448 of record CANQSL010000047.1, on the reverse strand, counting down.
TTATCTATGTTGCTTTCAGTTACTTCGAATTGCACAAAAAAATCTTTTAAATCACATTTAAAAATATTGGCAATATCTTGTAATGTCTCAATTTTCAATTTTTGTGGATTAACTTCATAATCACAATACGTAGCTCGTGACACATTAAGTATTTTAGCCACTTTTTCTTGTGTATACCCTATTCTAGTTCTATACATTTTCAAGTTGTTTGAAATATATTGTAATTTTTCTTTCATTCAATTCCTCCTTACATTTACAATTATAGTTGCTATTAGTTACATTGTCAAGTTAAAATTAACTAAAAGTTACAATCAACTTTACAATTTGCTACAAAAATAGTATAATTATATTATGAAAGGAGAAAAAACATGAATTATATTTCAAGTAATATTAAATATTTACGACAGCAAAATGGACTTACACAAGAAGAATTAGCCAATTATATTGGTAAATCTAGAGTTCTTGTTAGTCAATGGGAATCAGATTCAAGAGAAATTACTACTGAAGATATAATCAAACTTTCTGACAAATTTAATATACCTATGGACACCTTAATTGGAAAAGATTTACGAAATAATGAAAATAATCATATTGATGAAATAGAACGCCTATTTAATAAAGCAAAACCTCATCTATCACCTGATGATGAAGAAACAATAAAATTTATAATGAATAAGACAATAAAAAATTATGAGGAAAGTAAGAACAATAAAAATGATTAAATCATATTAATTATGTTTTAATAAATATTTGAAGTAAAGGAGGTGCGAATTAAAGTATGAAAAAATGTAAATTTTGCAAAAGCGAAATAGATAATAATGCAAAAATATGTCCTGTTTGTAAGAAAAAACAAGGCAAGTCCAAATTATTAATCATACTAATAATAATTATAGTAATAGGAATTGTCGCTGCTGCTGTAGGTAGTGGTGAATACGATAACATCGATACCAATAACCAAGAAAAATTTAGTTATACCATTACTAGTTCTTCACCCGATGATGCTAATTTTGCCTATTATATAGAAGGTGTAGTAACCAATAATCTAGATAAAGACTATTCTTATGTTCAAATCGAATTTATTTGTTATGATAAAGAAGGAAATAATTTAGGAACTGCTATTGCTAACACTAACAACTTATTAGGAAAACAAACTTGGAAGTATAAAGCTATGGGAATGTTTACTAATCAAACTGTTGACCATTGTGATTTTAAAGAAGTTACAGGATGGTAAAAAAAATAGTCCCCACCACGAAGACTATTAACAAAATAATTTGTTAATTTAATTTTAACAAAAAATAATAACATTTCAAGAGAACATAAGTATGATAATTTTATAATTAGATGCTTGTTTTTAAATATAAGAATAAAAGGAAGTTTATTAAGTATGAATATAAATAATCTTTTAAAATCAGAAATAACACAACAAGATTTAATTAATTATTTAAATGCTAGTGTTATTTATGAAAAGTTACCCACAGGAATATATGGTTTTATATTTAACTATGATAATATAAATTTTATAATAATTAATAAAAATATATCGTATTATAAAAAGAAAAAGACACTACTACATGAATTAGCACATATTGAACTTAATCAATTATGCCAGGCTGATAAAGATTTATTAGCGTTTCATATAGATCAATATGAAGATGAAGCTGATAGATATATTAAATTTTTATTAAAATAAAAAATCCCCTACTTGCTGTAACAAGTAAGGGTCGGAGCAAAGCTCCTAAGAAAAATACCAATCACTCAAAAAGGAATTTTTCTATGTATTAATTGTAACATAGTTTAAATTCCTTATCAAGAAAAAATATAAAGGAAAGAAGGATTAAATTATGGCAGTTATACAAGTTAAAAAATATAAAATTATAAAAGATAAAGATGGAAATAAAATTAAAGTACAAAAAACTAAAGAAGAATGGAATCGAGAAACTAAAAATGGTACTGCTACTTGGTATTTTTATTCAAGATACAAAATTAATAATAAAACAAAGCAATATAAATCTGGTGTATTTACTTATCAACGTAACGCAAAAGACGAAGAAAGTCTTTTTAAGGTAAAACCATTAGAATATATTAAAACACATTCAAAAAGGGCTAAAATAAATGAATTAATAGATAACGATTATAAAAACAATGAAAAAGTGCTTGATGATTATTATGAAGATTTTTTTAAATATGATAGAACTATTAATAAAGATTCAACAGCATATGATCATAAAAAAAATTATTATAAACATGTATCACCAATTCTAGGTAGTATTAAACCATCAAAGTTAGATATTTCAATAATTGATAAATTTCACGAAGAAATTTCAAAAAAAGATTTATCTCATTCTACAAATATTAATATACATTCTGTTTTAAGTAAATTTCTAGATTTTTTAAAAATTAAAGGTGTTATTGATATAAATCATGCCAAAGTTCATGGCACTTTCAAACATAAAATAGATGAAGAAACTTGTGAAGAAAAGCAAATAAAATATCAAACTGAAGAAGAATTTAATTATTTTATGTCATTTATAGAAGATAATTATTGGTATGCATTTTTTAATTTCTTATTTTGGCACGGATTAAGAAAAGGTGAACAGCAAGCATTACGTTGGTCAGATATAAATTTTAATGAAAGAACAATAAGAATACACAATTCTATAAGTAAAAGTATAACAGGTGGAGTCAAAATAAGTAGTACAAAAAGGCAAAAAGATAGAACAATATCAATTGCTGATAAATCGTATAATGTTTTAAAAAAGCACTATGAATATATGAAAAATTTTGATAGATTTGATAATAGTTGGTTTGTTTTCGGATATGGGAACACAATTAATGATATCATTGCAAGAAACACTATAGATAGGCATATAAAAAATATATACATTGAAATTTCTAAAAAGAATAAAAACATAAACAGATTAACACATCATGAATTCGGAAGACATAGCCATGCTTCATACTTATTAAATAAAGGATTAGAAGAAGGATTTTTTAGAGAAGAAGTTTATGAAATTATAGCTGAAAGACTAGGAGATACAGTTGAAGTTATAAGACAAACTTATGCTCATGTTTATGAAAGCAAATATTACGAAAAAACTAAAAGTTTATTAAAAATATAGAAAGGAGTTTTACGTAGCATTTTACGTAGCAAAAAATAAATATTGTAAAAAAGTATAATAATGTAAAATATATCTTTACGGCTTAAATATGGGCAAGTTGGTATTTTATTACTATTTAATAAAACACAAAAATATATTCCGCTCACTTGCTCCATTGACGAATCTGTTCGAACTTTTTCGAACATTGATATATAGAAATCAATCGAAAGATTGATTTTTTTGTGTTCTAACCCACGCTTAGCTTGGAAGTCATACAAAGAAATCATCCTAAAGGAAGGATGGTGTTTATGATTAAGATACTTAAGCAAGAAATACCCTTTGAAAAGTCT
>CANQSL010000046.1 GCA_947626515.1 uncultured Bacilli bacterium | reverse complement strand
TTTATACAAAACTTAAAGATATTATTTTTACCGTTGGAAGAACTGGACAAATAACGCCTAATGCTGTTTTAGAACCTGCAATTGTACAAGGAAGTACTATAAGAAGAGCAACACTTCACAATGAACAATACGTAATTGAGAAAGATTTAAAAATAGGAGATATAGTAAGTATTAGAAAAGCTGGAGATGTAATTCCTGAAGTAGTGGGGCCTATTAAGGAAAGAAGAACGGGCAAAGAAAAAGATTTTGTAATGATAAAAAATTGTCCTATATGTCACTTTCCTTTAGAACTAAGCAAATCGGGTATAGATTATTTTTGTACTAATGAAGAATGTCCTAAAAGAAATATTGAATCTTTGATACACTATGTTGAAAGAAAAGCAATGAACATAGATGGATTGGGAGAGAGAATTATAGAAGATTTCTATAATATGGGTATAATTGATTCTATTGAAGATATATATAATTTATATACTAAAAAGAAAGAATTAATCGAGTTAGAAGGTTTTGGAGAAAAGAGTGTCAATAATTTAATAGAAAGTATTGAAAATAGTAAAAAAAATAGTCTAGAGAGATTAATTTTTGCTTTGGGAATAAAAGGAATTGGAGAAAAAAATGCAAAACTTTTAGCTAAAAGGTATAAAAATATTAATGTTTTGAGTAAAGTATCAATCGATGAATTAAATTCTATAAAGGATATAGGTCCCATTCTTGCACAAAATATTGTAGATTATTTTGAAAACGAGCAAAATCAAGAACTTATTAACAATCTTATTAAATTAGGAATTAATGTAGATTATATAGGTGAAGAAGTTAATGAGAATGAAAACTTTAAAGATAAAAAATTTGTAGTAACTGGAACGTTAAAAAATTATGGACGCGATGAAATTAAAAATTTAATAGAACAAAATGGAGGAACAACTTCGGAGTCTGTTAGCAAAAAAACTAATGTTGTAATAGTTGGAGAAAATCCTGGTAGTAAATATGATAAAGCAAAAGAGTTAAATATAACTATATGGGATGAAGAGAAGCTAGAAAGTATGTTAAAATAGCTTTCTTTTTATTTTACTTTTTTATTTATCTGTGTTATAGTAACATTCACTTAGGTGGGATATATTATGAAAAAAAGTGAAATAGAACATGAGTTTTATGATAGATTGCAATCAATAGAAGCAGCAGCTAATGATAATGCTTACCATATAAAAAAATTAAATAAATATATTTTAAATGTCAGAAGAAAGAAATTTTATACGATTTTAGGTGGAGGCGCAATAGCTACAGCTATTTTAGGACCAGCGCTTACCTTTCTTGTAAGTTATCCAATTACTGCTATAGCAACTACACTTATTTCATTGTTAACTGCATTTGGATTTGATTTGGCGACGTGGAATCAAATTCCTGAGTCAAATTTGGGACTATTAGAAGAATTATTAGAATACCATTCAGGATACTATTTTAAGAAAGAAAAAGCAGCAGTATTAGAAACGATATTGCAAAAAATAAATGATGTTAACATAGATGATTCTAAAAGTGAATTTGTTTGCGATAAAAATAATAAATGGAATGATGAAAAAGAAAAGGAATTATGTTCACTATATTCATTTTTAGAATCACTTACGGAAGAATATGGGATTTCAAAAGCTGATATTTTTGGAGATAAATTAAATAATTCTGATCATTTTGTTATTGGATCTTTTTTTGCATTTTTATTCCAAATTCCCATTTCAATAGCATTATCTATGTTAATTAATCCATTGATTTTGATATTTTCTACAATTGTATTCACTGGCATTTTTCCTTTTGTTGAAACCATTGGGTTGAAAAAAGAAAACAATTATAAACAAGAATTATCTGCTAGATATAATATTAAAGATAATGATGATTTATCCTATACTGAAGACAAAATAGAAGAAATTGAAAATAAAATAATAAAATTGGAACTAGAAAAAATAGAAGCTAAATATAATGTTACTATTTTTGATAATAATGAAATCGAAGAAAAAAATAAAAATTTAGCCGCTACTGTAAGTAAGGAATTTATTTTGGAAAATAATGAAGATAAAAATATAGAATACGATACAAATTTATATAAAATGAAAAAATTATAAATAAATTGATAACTTATTAATAATATTGTATAATTTACTGTAAGAGGTGGAAAAATGTTTAAAAAATTAAAAGCATTTTACAAAAGAAATAGAGTATATTCTATTTTAATGATTATATCTATTATTTGTATAATTGCAGTTATCGTGGGGGTAGCAACGTATTTTTTAAGACAGACATCTAAAGATAAATATGGCGATAGACTTGAAGGTATAGAAAAAGTGGCAATAAGTAAAGAAAAAATAAAAAGTATAGAAGATCATGTAGCAACTAATGAAATAGTTGACTCTACAGAAATTGATATAGAAGGAAAAATTGTTTATATTACTATTGAAGTCAATGGTGGTACGCATGCAGATATAGATGCAATAGCACAAGATAGTTTGACACAATTTTCTGATGATGAGAAAGCATTTTATGACATACATTATACTATCGATAAAAAGAATATTACGACTGGAGAAATATATCCTTATATGGGTTCATTAAAAGCTGGCAATACAATGATAAAGTGGACTAATCATGGAGATTAGGTGATTTAAATGAAAAAACATAAAAAACTTATAATAATAATTGCTGCATTAGTAGTTTTAATAACTGGAATTACTTTTGCCGTATACAAAATTTTTAAAGATGAGAATAGTTTAACAATAAGTGAAAAAACTTGGATTGATAGTCAAAAGAATAATTTATATTCCATTTATGTTCCAAATGATATAAATGTTTTTGGAAAAAATGGTAGTGGAGTATATTTTGATTTTATTAATGATTTAAAAGAAGATTTAAATTTAAGTTTAAATGGTATAGTATATTCATCAGATAGTAAAAATAATTCTTTTGGCTTTAATGTTGGTACAAATTATGATACAAATGATTTATTAATATTTACTGATTATTATGTAGTATTAAGTAAAAACAATAAGACACTAAATGATATAAATGATATTAATTCTAAAAAGATAGGTGTAATTTCTAAAGATTTAAATTATATCAGTTCCTATTATCAAATTGGTGGAACTATTACTTCAAAAGAAAATAAAGATGAACTAGTAAAAGCTTTAGATGAAGGGGAAGTAGATTATTTAATAGTACCATTGAATGAATATAAAGATATTATTATAAATAAGTCTTATATTGTTAATTATTTTATGAATGATGCTAAAATCTATTATTATATACATTTAGGAAATGATAAAACATTAAATTCTATAATTACAAAGTATTATAATAAATGGATAAAAGAAAAATTTGACGTTAGCTATAACAGAAATAATTATAATTTATTTATTAATAGTTTAGGTATAAGTGATATAGATGAAGATAAACTAACTGATGAAGATTATACGCTTGCATATTTAGTTAATAATCCGTATTCTTTTATTAGTAAAGGCCATTTTTCAGGAATTGTAAGTAAATATTTAGAATTATTTTCTAATTTTAGCAATATTGAATTAGATTATTTAAGAGAAAAGAATTTTAAAGATTTTAAATATGATATTTCTAAGAAAAAGGTTGATTTATATTTTAATCAATATAATTATGACAATGATTATGCAAATATAAATATTAATTTTAAAATAGATTATTATTTAATTGCTAATAGAGATGTTTCTTTAAATATAGATAGTTTAAAAGCCTATAATGATGAAATATACGTAGAAGAAAACTCTATTTTATACAATTATTTAAAGGGATTAAACAATATAACTATTAAAACATATAAAAAATATAGCAATATTAAAAACTTATTAAAAAAGAATAAGTTAATATTAGTTGATAAACTTTCTTATGATAACTTTTTAAAGGATAATTTAAGTAATGTAGATATAAAATTGAGTGACACTATAGAAAATAGTACTTATAGTTTTAGATATAAAAATAATACTGATACATTTTATAAATTATTTTCATCATATATAAATACATTAAATCCTAAAGTTGTTACTAGTGAAGGATTAAAAGAATATTTTGAACATTATGCTGCTGGTAATAGAACGGTTATTTTAGCTAGATATATAATTATATTAATTATAGTTTTAGTTATAGGAGTATATTTATTTGGTAAATCAAAAAAGAGAATAGTTCTTAATACTAAAGTTAAAAATAATGAAAAAATTAGATATGTAGATATGTTAACTAGTTTGAAAAACAGAAATTATTATAATGATAGATTAGAAATATGGAATCAAAATACAGTTTATCCTCAATGTGTAATAGTATTAGATTTAAATAATATTAAATATTTAAATGATACGTTTGGACACGAAGAAGGAGATAAACAAATTAAGGCTACAGCAAATATTTTATTTAAAACTCAATTAGAAAATACAGAAATAATTAGAACTGATGGTAATGAGTTCATGATCTATTTAGTTGGATATACAGAAAAACAAGTTATTAGTTATATCAAAAAGTTGGTTAAAGAATTTAATAAATTACCATATGAATATGGTGCTGCTATTGGATTTAGTATGATAAAGGATGATTTGAAATTAGTAGAAGATGCGTTTAATGAAGCTACTATTCAAATGAGAAAGAATAAAACTACTTTTGAGGAATCTAGTGGAGAAGAATAAATCAAAAGATTTTATTTCATTAATATTTAAAAAAAATAAGTCGTATTTAAAAAATTTTTTTAAAAAAGTATTTGAGATATTAAAAAAGCCTGAAATGATGGTGTTGCCAGGACAATTAGCATTTTTTGTAATATTGAGTCTGGTTCCTATGGTATCTTTAATATCTTGGATAGGTAATATGTTAGGTGTAAATATAGAAACAGTTACTGAAATATTGAATAAAGTTTTTACTAATATTAAATTTGATTTAATTATACCAAATCTATTTGGTAGTGAGATTAATATTCAATTTATTATTGCTGTAATTATTACATTTTGTATAGCGGCTAATGGAACTAATTCGATAATTGTTGCATCTAATCAAATATATGGAATAAAACAGGGTAATTATTTTAAAAGAAGAATTAAAGCTATGGTTATGACTCTATTATTGTGTGTGTTATATATATTTATATTAGTTGTACCATTACTGGGAAATAAAATAATGTCAAGCTTTAATTACTTTGAATTAGAAGATATTTTAAATCCAATACTCGCAGTAATTAGAGGACCCATTACATGGATAATTATATATTTGTTTTTAAAATCGCTATATGTTATGGCACCGGATAAAGAAGTCGAACATAAAGGTATTAATTTAGGAGCGCTATTTACAACAGTTTTTTGGTTAATAGCAACATATTTATATAGCGGATGGATAAATAATTTTAGTAAGTATGATAGATATTATGGAAGTTTAAGTTCTCTTGCAATATTAATGTTATGGGTATATTGGTTATGTTATATTTTTGTAGTAGGTCTATGTTTAAATGTAAAAGTAGAGAATGAGGAAATAAGTAAACCTTTATCAATGAAAAAAGCAGAAAATAAAAATAAGATTTCAAATTAATCTTATTTTTTTCTATTAATTAATACACATTCTCTTTCTTCAATGCACCCTTGGGCAAAATCTTTTTTTGTTTCCGAAAAAAATCTTTCAATGGTTACTTTTCTATTGTATGAGAATGGTTTACTTAAAATAATTTTAAATTCTTTGTCATTTTTTTGATAGTTTTTATCTAGATAATATGGATCGAACATATAAATATATTTTTTATCAATTTTTGTTATTATTACATAATGTCCACACTCTAGATAACATCTAATGAATACGCATCCGTTATTATCGATACAATCTTTAAGTTTTTTTAAAGTTATCATATCTTTTTCTAATCTTTCGCAAACAACATCAAAGTTTTTAGAATTTGCATATCTTGTTATCCAATGTGTTAGTTTATTAATGGCTTCTTTGCTTGTTCCACCTTGACCTAAATTTCCATATTCATCGCAACAGTCTAAAGTATATTTATGTATTGCTTTTAATAATTCGGCAGGTATTTCTTCTCTTTCAAATAGGTAGCTAAAAGCATTTTGCAATGATATAGTACCACAATCATATTCAGTCATTTGAAATCTTAATGGTGTTTTCATACTATCTCCATACTATTAATAAAATATTCTAATATTTTATTTTTGTCAAATAATATATTAATATAAACCTAATTGTTGTATAATTAAAAAGGTGATTTATGTGGATAAAATTATTTATGTAACTACTAATGATTTTAAATTTAAGGTTGCTAAAGAGAATTTAGAACCACTAGGATTAAAAATTATAAAAAAAAGTATAGATTGTCCTGAAATTCAAGCTGATACAATTGAAGAAGTTGCAAAATATTCATCTAAATATGCAAGTGATTATTTACATGAAAATACTTTAAAAAACGATTCTGGATTAATTATACCAGCATTGAAAGGATTTCCAGCTGCATATACTAAATATGTTGAACAGACGCTTGGAGTTGAAGGCATCCTAAAACTAATGGAAAATATAAATGATAGAACAGCATATTTTATTGAAGTACTCGCATATACTGAATATGGTAAAGAACCTGTTATTTTCGTATCAAAAACAGAAGGATCTATATCACTAGAACCTAGTGGAAAATATGGATGGAGTTGGGATTTTGTATTTATTCCAAAAAGTGCAGATAAAACTTTAGCTAATTTTAATGATGATGAACGTTGGAAATTTTGGGATAATAATGCGTATAAAGAATTTTATAATTATTTAAAAGATAAATAATAAAATATTTGGCAATAATTGGCATAATAGAAAGTAGTATATTATCAATAATATTATTGTACTCACGAGTATTATTTGAGTACTATAAATTTATGATATCAATTTAATTTTATATGAATTAACGATATTGTAAAATAATACTTGAGAAACATAGGGTTTTATGTTTCTTTTTTTTAAATAATATATTATAATAGTAACACTATTAAATTTTATAAAGGATGAATTAGTATGGAAAATTTTTTAAATCAATTATTAATAAAGTTGAGCGTTAATAGTGAATATAATATAAATGATATATTACTTTATATGATAAGTAAAGATTTTATTAATGATGGGATACATACAAATATAGCAAATAAATTTAATTTAACTGAAGAAGATATTGAATCTTTTAGATATGGTTTTAGATTGGAACTATTAAAATTCTTTATTGTTAATCAGGGATTGGTTGAATGTTTGTTAAATAAAAATGTAGCACGTATAAATAATGATTATAGTAAAGTTTGGAATAATCTTTCTATTTACTTTAATGATTTAAATATAGAATTATTGAATTCTCAAATAAATGATACCATATTGGTTGATTATTATATTAATAATAATTCTTTAGAGAGTGATACTATTCCAATTTTATTAGAAACTTTAACTATATATTGTAATAATCCAATTATATTAAAAAATTGTCCAAATATAGTATATATATTTAATATAGTTGATAAAATAAATGAATATCAACATAAAATCTTAAATAAGAATGTTATTGTTAAATAGTTAAATGCTATTCTATAGGAATTAGCATTTTTATAGTTAGTTAAATAGTAAAATGCAATTTTAAAAAAAATATTGAAATTATAAGAGAAAAAACAATTTTTTCTCTTGT
>CANQSL010000045.1 GCA_947626515.1 uncultured Bacilli bacterium | reverse complement strand
AATTTATATGTTGTTCCTGCTTTTAATCCTTTTACTGTATATGTTGTATCACTTATCGTATCTACTCTTTCATATTTCTTTGTCTTTGTATTATATTGATATATTTGATATTTTGTTGCTCCACTTACTTTTTTCCAACTTAAAGTAATCTCTTTTTCTCTTTGACTTGTTGCTTTTAAACTTGATACTTTTGATGGGCTAGTTGCTGTTTCATACTCACTTGAGTAATCTCCATAATATTTTTCACCATATATGCTTGATGTATATGCTCTTACCTTAAATTTGTATGTTGTTCCTGCTTTAAGATTTTCTACTTTATATGACGTAGAACTAACTGTTGCAATTTTTTCATATTTTTTTGTTGAAGAATTATATTGATATATTTGGTATTTTGTAGCACTACTTACTTTTTTCCAACTTAAAGTAATTGAATTAGTTTCTTCACTCTTTGTAGTTAAACTTTTTACTTTTGCAAGAGTTATTTCTTCAATATAATTTATACCATTATCTTTAGCATAATTTAAAGCATAAGAATCAGTAGGAGCATATATTGTTGCTCTTACAACATGTCCACCACCTATAGTCCAAACATACCCAGTCCATAAAAAATCTTTTCCAATACTTGTTACAGTAGAAGGTATAGTAATTTTATATAAAGAATCACACGAATAAAATGCCTTTGATCCTATGCTTTTTAATCCATCTTCAATTACAACTTCTGTAAGATTATCAAAACCAATAAATTCTTCATTAGGAATTTTAGTTATTCCTTTTTTTATAATTATTTTTTTTACTTTATCCCTAATCGTTTTCCATGAATTATCTAGTGATGAAGATGTATACGCTGATAAAGTTGATGAAACTGGATATCTATATTTTGCTTCTGGATCAATTGATATTGCATTTGTACCAGAAAAAGTTAATACGCCATCTTTTAAATCCCAACTTATATTTTCTCCTGCAACACGATATATTTTTTTGGTAAACTTGCCTGTATCTGCATCTATTGTATAAAAATCAACCATATTATCACTAGATGCATAATATACAATTTTCGAACCATTAATTATAGGATGACAATCAGATATTGGCGCAGCAATTTTAAATTCATTACTTATTTTTTTACCATTTCCATCTACAAAAATATAATATAATGTACTTCCAGATAAAGTATCTTCAATATCACCATTATTAGTTGAATTATATTCTTCCCAAGAAATCATAAATCGATTATCATTAACTTTAGTTATTTTAGTACCTAAAAAACTCTTCCCGTCATTTTTAAAATTAGTTAACCATATTACTTTAGTAGATTCTTCTTTAAAATCATTTATTGGAGTTACAGTAAGATAAATATTATGTGACGTACTAGAAGATACTTTATCATATAATGATTGATCAATTGATGTACCAAGAGATAACACATTATTTGATGATATCGCCATATCATCCACACTAGAATATGTATTTATTGCCAAAGATGAAGTCCTTTTACCACCATATCTCAAAACAGGTATTTCCACACTTTCTGTATCATAATCTTTATAATTTTGTAAAGAACTTTCACTATACTTTGTTAATTTTGTATAACCAGATCCTTCACTTAATTCTAGTACATAAATATTTGAATCTTTATAATCAATATATTGAGCAAAAGAATGCCATAAATCAGATCTAACAATTTCACCACTCATAGACTTTTCATTTACTTTAATTAATAAAAATCCTTGATGCCCTTGTCCAACTGCTTCATCAACATAACCTTCATGCCCTGTAACTATGTAAAGATTTCCATTCTTTTCAGTCATTTCAACGCAGCCATAATCAAAAGGATATCTAACTTCTCCTCCAAAAATTTTAGTATTACCAGTAATTTTTGCAGTGCCTAACTTTTTCCATTTCTTATCGTATTTAATTACACGTATTACCTCTTGAGAATCAACTTCACCTTTATTGTTTTGACCCTCAACAACATAATACGCATCTGTTCCTGCAAAAAATCCTCCCCATATTGGTAATTCCATAGCAACTGACTTTTTGCTTTTTATATTAAAATTAGTATCATAATATTCTATGCGAATTTTACTTCCATCATAAAATACTCTCATATATCCATCATCAGTAACTACCAACTTTGAATTACTTTTTAATGAAATATTTAAATTATCTACCGCCGTTGGTAATAACTTATCTGCAGCTGAAACTTTTAATATAGGAATTAATGCAGTTAAGATTAATATCAACGAAAAAAATTTTAAACATTTATTTTTCATAATTTCCCTTCTCTCTATTTACACCTATATTATATAAAAATTAATTTTTGTTGTAAACAATTAAAATTTAAAAATTATTGATATAAAATTAAATAGTATTATAATATTATATTGAGAGGAGTTATATATGAGTGGTGTAATTATCTTTATCATAATTGTTATCATAATTATTATTTTTTCATCTATTAGACAAATTAATGAATATGAAAGAGGTGTTTTATTTCAATTTGGTAAATTTAAAAAAGTTTTAAATCCAGGTTGGAATATAGTTCTTCCAATAATTCAAAGCTATAAAAAAATAGATGTAAGAACTAAAGTTGTAGATGTTCCAGAACAAGATGCTATTACTAAAGATAATGTATCTATAAGAATTAATGCTGTTATTTATTATAATGTATTTGATGCTAAAAAAACTATTATTTCAGTTGAAAATTTCTATTTTGCCGTAAGTCAATTAGCACAAACAACTATGCGTAATGCTGTAGGTACTGTTTCTTTAGACGAATTATTATCAGAAAGAGATAAAATATCTAGTGAAATATGCAAAATAATCGATAATGCTACAGACCCTTGGGGTATAAAAGTAGATAATGTAGAATTAAAAGATATTAAATTACCTACTGAAATGGAAAGAGTTATTGCAAAAAATGCTGAAGCTGAAAGAGAAAAGAAAGCTGTTATAACTAAATCTACTGGAGAAGTAGAAGCTGCTAAAAATCTAGCTGAAGCTGCAGATATTATGTCAAGAACACCTGGAGCACTACATTTGAGAACTTTATCAACTTTAAATGATGTTTCAAGTGATCAGTCAAACACAATAATATTTGCAATACCTTTAGAAGTACTAAGAGCATTTGATGGACAAAATATAACTAATGTAGTTGAAAAGATTACAAATAAAAAGGAAAAATAATATAAATAATTTTCCTTTTTATTTTATTCATATAACTTTTTATACTTTTTCAATATTTTTTTGAATTTTTCACCAGTTAATTCTTTATATTCTTTTTTGAACCTTTCGTATTCATCCACCCAAGATGAATATTTTTTATCTCCCCTATGATCTGGCAAGTCATAATTATTTTTTAAATATTTAGAAAAGTACAAAGTATATTTAGTAGCCCCATAAACATTTAAATGTTGGCTATTATAAAAGTCTTTTTTAAAATTAACCTCAAAATCTTCTAAAGTATTAAAATTAATAACCTTATAATTATTTTTTTCTATAATCGATGTCGCACTATTTAGTCTTCCTATCTCTTCTACTGTAAACCCTCTCTTTGGTATAACAAATAAAACATTTAGTTTTTCTTTTTTAATATATTTTAGCAAGTCTTCTAAAATTTCTTGATTCTTACCTAAATCAATACTTTCATTTTCCCAATCATACTCTTTTTGAGCTACTCTATTTGTTCTTTTTTTATCTAGAAGATAACCTTTAAATAATCTAACATTTTTGAAATTTGCTTCATTTACAGTTTTCCAACGATTATGATATAAAAGAAAACTAAAATAGAAATCTACCTTTTTTTGGTCAGCACTTTCATCATAATCTATATAATTTAAAGCAGCAGTTGCAGCCTCTATTCTATTTTTAGTAAATTTCATAGAATCAAGACTTTTTCTTATGTTTCCGTATGTAAAATTCTGGGATTCTGAAGCAACTCTTGATATATCAATTATATATAATTTAGGATTTTGTCTTTTTTTTGCTTCTTTAATCATATATTTTATAAAAACAAAAGGTTGTGAATCGGTCGAAACTAAGCCTGTTGCAAAACCATATTGATTAAATGCTAATGGTGCATTAAAATGTGCATACACATTCGATGCACCTAAATATACTAAATCTAAACTATCTTTAGGTTCATCATAAAAATTTCTGATAGGCGTTTTTTCTAACCATAAAAAACTAAATGTTACATGCCAAAGAATAAAAAATATTGCTATAAACAAGACACTTTTTACTAAATTTTTCATGATTCCTCCTAAAACTCTCTATATATAAATGCAGCTGGATCATAACCTGGTCCATAACAACCAAAAATAATTATAGAGAATATTAAAGCAAATATTACTATCCATCTAAATACTATATTTTGTTTTTTTAGTCGATCTCGTACACTTTCGGTTTTACTTAAGTAATCTACTATAAATAATGTAATTAAAGATATTATCAATACTCTGAAATCAAGTAGATCTAATCCAGCAGTATATAGAGATTTATTATCTAAAATTACCCATGGATTCCACACAAACATACCTTTAATAAACGCAATTGCATATGCAACACGGGGAGCTCTAAAAAAAATCATAGTGAATGAAAAAAATATAAATGTTCTAATAATTTGATATAATCTATATCCAAAAGTTTCTTCGTTTATATTTAATTTTTTATTCACTTTACTTACAATTGGTGATAACATATCTTCTAAAAAAATAAAAACAAATTGAAGTATTCCAGAACCTATAATAAAAGTAAAAGCACCACCATGCCAAATACCAATAAATGTCCACATTATTAGCATAGAAAGATATAAAGAAACTTTTTTCCCAACCTTTTTACCTAATTTCTTTCTGCAAAACTTATTAAGTTTTTGCATTATATTTGATTTCTGTATAGGATAAAAAATATAATCTCTAAGCCAAGCTCCTAATGTAATGTGCCAATTTCTCCAAAATTCCGTCATACTTTTTGAAAAAAACGGAGCTGTAAAATTCTCGGGTAGATCAATTCCTATTATCTCGCTTATTCCCATTATGATATCAATTGATCCAGAAAAATTAGTATACAATTGCAATGGGAAAAACAAAGCAGCAAGTATAGAATAAAATCCATTAAAAGTTACTTGATCTGCCCATACAGCATCAACGAAATATCCTAATCTTAAAGATATAACTAATATTTTAAAAATACCCCAAGCTACCCTTATTAGCCCTCTAGTCATTTTTTCATAATCAAACTTATGAGGTTTAAATAATTGATCTTTCATGTTTTCATATTTTATAAAAGGACCAGAATTTAATATAGGAAAATAAACCATAAATAAAGCACATTTAAATATATTTTTTTCAGGTTTAATAGCACCTCTATAAATATCTGTTAAATACCCAATCATAATTAATGAAAAATAACTTAATCCTATTAAAGACGTTCTATTTATAAATTTCCATTCATATTTTATATTAAATAAATTTCTTATATGATTTGATATAATAAGAATTAAATTTGAATATTTAAAATATATTAGTATAAATAAAATAAATAAAATTCCTAATCCTAAATATAATTTTGATCTTTTTCTATGCTTATTCTTCTCTATTAAAATCCCAAAAATATATGATGATAAGAAAATAATTAAAAGTTGAAGAATGCTAAATATTAAATTATCATTATTATAAAATAAGAATATTAAACTTGCTATCAATAAAACTACCCATTTTATTTTTTTAGGAAAGATAAAATAAATAAAAATTGTTAGCATACAAAAAAAAGCAAATGTGGTTGATGTTAAATTCATATTGACCTCCTATTACATTATATTTCCATTTGTAATAGATATATTTTGCCCTGTGATAGCATCTGATTTATTTGATAATAAGAATTCAAACATTGGTATAACATCTTCAACTTTTAAATTTTCCCCTGTTGGACTATTCATTGCATTTTGTTTTACTATCAATTCAGGAATATTTTGTAAAAATTTAGTTTCCATCATTGATGGAGAAACACCATTAATTCTAATACCTTTATCAGCATATTCATTGGCAAGAGATTTTACTAATCCTAATAGTGCATATTTAGAAGTTACATAGCTTGCTAAATATTTAGGAGGAATATTTGTAGTACAAGAAGTTAACATTACTACAATTTTACCAAATTTAGCTTTTGTCATATCAGAAATGAAACTATTTAATATTATAACTAAAGAACGCAAAGCGATATCTATATCATTTTGAAATTTATCCCAAGTTAATTTTGAAAACTTTATATTTTCAAATTTACCTGCTGGTAAATGGACTATATGAGTAGGTATTTTATTCATATCTTTAATTTCTTGAACAAATTTATAGGTATCATCTTCACTTAAAAAATTACCTTTTATTAATATTAGTTTTTCTCCAAGATCTTTTTTTAATTTTAATAACTCACTTTCATCACCTATATGATGTGCTAATATAAAATTAAATTCTTTATTAACTTTTTTAATTAATTTTATTCCAACATCGGATGAAGCTCCAGTTATTAAAAGTATTTTTTCATTCATCTAAAACACCAACTTTCATAGTACCTCTTGCTACTTTTTCTCCTTTATTATTTAATATTTCATATTTTATTGTAAATTCTTTAAAATAATCATTTTTATCTATTACTTTACCTTTTATTGATAATGGACTATCTTTTACATATACTGGTTTTTTAAATAAAATTTCTACACTATGTATTAAACTATATTTACCAGGTAAATATACCCCAGCTAATGTAGATAAAAAAGAAGAAGTAAGCATACCATATACTACTTTATCCTCATATCCTTTTTTAATAGCATAACTTTTATCATTATGTAAAGGATTTATATCTTCTGTAATATTTAAAAATGCTTCTACTTTTTCTTTTGTAATTTCACCTAAAAATTCACACTCTAGTCCAATTTCTATGTCTTCAAATTTATATTCTTTCATTTAAATTATTTTTCCATTCTAGAAATAATAATATCTACCATTTCTCCAACATTTTTCATTGTAGTAACTTCATTCATATTAAATTTAATTCCAAATTCTTGCTCAACAGCAACTACTAAATTAATATGCTCTAAACTATCCCAATCTTCTATATCGTTAGAAGTAGTATTTTCATTAACTTCTATACTATCATCATCAAATATATCTCTAAACACATTATTTAATCTTTCATATATTTCTTCTTTTTTCATTATTCAATCACCTCTATAACATTATTTTTATTTTCATAATCTTTTATATCTAATTTATATGTTTTATTGCCTTCTTCATCTGTACTAACAAGTTCAAAGCCTTGTAAATCATAGAAATTACTAACCATTTTATTTTTTAATGTTGGATAGTAATATCCATATATAGTTTTTATTTTCTTTTCTTTAGCTTTTTCGACTAATTTATCCATCATTGCAAATTCCATATTTCGTTTTAACACCCTGCAACTCATTATCCATAAATCTATATGTAATTCATCTTTATTTTTTATATTTCCAATGACTACAGTAATAACTCCATTATCTCCAAATATATCTTCTAATTTACCATATAATTTTATATAATTATCATTTTTGTCTATTTCTTCTATATCACTTAAAGAATATCTTTTTGTTGTTAAATTAAATTGATTACTCTTATTGCTTAATTGAGATATTCTTTCTAAATATATTGGTTTAAATGAAGATATTTCAGCTTTCATTTTAAGACTTTTTAAGTAATCATCATAGTTATCAAATGTAGCCATCATTTGACTTCTTTTTGCATTATCTTTATATAACTCATTTTTCTTTAAATCTTCTTCTGAAAAATTAGTCATTTCAAAATATCCATTTCTATCTATAATTCTTATATAATTTTCTGGTACATCTATTTCAGGAGTTGATATTCCATCAACATAATTTTTAACTACCATTCTTTCAGCAGGATTATCATCTACAAATACAAAACTATCAGCTCCTAAATTTAATTCTTCGGCTATGTCTTTTATATTTAAATTTTTAGGATTCCAATTCGCTTTTATTATTATAAAGTCATCTGGTTTTAAAACCCCTGCTGGATGATTTAATCCCGCTATAGCATTTTCATATTCATTTTTAGAATTGACATTTAAAATTATTCCCAAATTCTTATGCTCTTTCAAATAATTTTGAAATTCTAAGTATACTTGACCACTTGGTACTTCTGGTCCTATACTTAAGTTTTCGACACCGTCATCTCCTACAATGCCACCCCATAATGTATTATCTAAATCTAAAACAAAAGCTTTTTTATTTTTTCCATAAATAGATTTTATAATATTTGCAAGATTAAATGACAAATATGGTATGGCAGGTACCTCTAATGCATACTTGTACATATGCCAATAAAATTGATTAGACCATTTATCCAATCCATAACAAGACGAAACATAATTAATATCATTTATGAAAAAGTTTTTAGTCTTGTTAGCATAATCATAAAATTTTTGATTTAGCCTTGTTATATAATTTGTTCTTCCATGAACATCGCTAGCATCTTTATTACCAAGTAGACGGTAAAAAGGATATTCAAAATTATTTTGAATAATAACAGCATTGAACTTTGAAAATAATTGTTCCCACATTTTCTCATATTTTTGATACTCAGTATTCAACATTTCTTCGATTGTATCAACGCTATCAAGCATATTAGGGAATTCCATAATATTTCTATTTGTTGTATGAATATAAATAATATCAGGATTTAACTCATCTAATTCTGGATTACCAAACATTGCATCTTCATAGAATTTGTTATATTCTGATTCAAAGAAAATTGGCTTAATACCATAATTCAATAGAAATATCTCTAGCATATTTTTAATTTCACTAGTAGTAGAGCCACCTAAAATAGCAATCTTTTTCTCAATCAATCCTGGCTTTAAAAGCAATTCTTTTTTAATCTTTTTTTTATTTTTGATGAGATATTCTACATCAAAAGGATATTCTAATTCTTTCATCAAACCACCGACCAAGCACATTGTATCATCAAACTCTTTATATTTCAAGGAAAACATGCTAAAATCTGTTT
>CANQSL010000044.1 GCA_947626515.1 uncultured Bacilli bacterium | reverse complement strand
TTCACTCATGGGGTCATAGGCCATTCATGAGCACTTTTCAAACATTTTCCATGTTGGTTTCTTTCAGCAGTCGCTTTGTGACTCCCTTCTATAAGTTGAAAAAAATGAAGGGAGATTTTTTATTATGATAGAGCAAACCATTACAGAACTTACAAATTTTGTTCAACAATTTAAAGTGGGAGGTGACAAACTACTGCCCAAAAATGATACACGCGATTACTTTTTTAGGAACATGGTTAATTGTGCCTTTATTTATCAGTGTTTATAAGAATTTTATTACTTACAACAAGACCATTTGAATACGAATTTACTTATGGTATTGTGTATCTGAGAATCACCTTTTTGATGCCAGGGAAAGAGAACAAAAATTTACATTTTATCTCCTAAAATAGATAAATATTATTGTATATCGGGAGATAAAATGATATAATTTTTACGGTGATGATATGAAAACTTCATATGGAAAGTTGTCGAAAATAATGCAAGAGAGGCAAATAAAAAAACAAGATTTAAAGGAAAATGCAAAATTAGGTTGGTCAACTATTTCAAAGATTTCAAATAATAAAGATGTAAGTATGGAAGTGTTGAAAAAGATATGCGATTATTTAAAATGTGATATTGGAGATATTGTTGAATTTCAAATAGGAGGTAAAAATGAAAAGAATTGATATTATTAATACTGTCGGTAATGAATATCTAACATCTAATATAGAAAATGGTGAATACAGTTATGTAAAAGCAGCTGGTAGTAAATCAAATTTAGAAAGATTATTGGGGCATTCCTATGAAGCACATTTTGAACTTGATATAAGATTTGAAGATAAACAATCCGGAACAGTAATACTAATTGAAACAAAACAAGATTTTTCATCGGATGATATAAAACAGTTGAAAACATATTTAGAAGAAGAAAAGGCGGTAAACAGGAGTAATAAAATAATTGCAATATTATCAAACACAAATGATGATAAGATAATGGTATGGAAATCTGAAATTGACGATGAACATCTTTTATTTGATGAGAAAGTTTTAGAAAAAATGGAGTATTACAAAAAACTATTTATAACTAATAAAACAAATGACAGAGAAAAAGTGTTAAAAAATACATATGCGTTAAATGAAACTTTACATAAAAAGGATATAGATGAAAAAATAAGAAGTCAGTTTGTTGGAACAATATTACTACACATAAAAGAATTAGTTAAAAGATTTAGTATAACTAAAATAAATAATTTGGCTGTTATCACTATTAATAGTTATTTAACTATGATAGATGAAAATGGAATAAGGGCAGAAATTTGTACTACGTTGGATAAATTATTGGATGGAACTGATAATAAAAATAGAAAAATAGAATTACTTCAAAATAACATATTGAATAATCAAAAAGTAAAAAAGTTATCAAAAAAAGATTGGATTGAAGTGTTTGATATTATTCTTATGGATATATATGCTTACATTCAAGAAGATAGTTCTGAGGGACAGGATATTTTGAATTTATTCTTTATTGCATTTAATAAGTATACTGGTAAAGCAGATAAAAATCAGGCTTTTACACCAGATCATATTACAGATTTTATGTGTAGGATTACAGACGTCAATTGGAAAACAAAAGTATTGGACCCAACATGTGGTAGTGGCTCATTTCTTGTTCAAGCAATGGTTAAAGAATTATCAGACGCAAGAAAAGGGGTAAATGAAGAAACTGCAAAAAATAGGATGGATACTATAAAAAAACAACATATTTTTGGAATTGAAGTTGAAGAAACAGTTTACGGATTGGCAACTACAAATATGTTAATTCATTCAGATGGTAATAGTAATATAAAATTAGGTTCATGTTTTGATTTAAAAGAATTTATTATTGAGGCAGATCCAGATGTAATCCTTATGAATCCTCCATATAACTCAAAGCCAAAGTCTATTCCAGAAAAATATAAAGTCAATTGGGGAAAGGCTGCTAATGGAAAAGATGATCCAACAGGAGGATTAGTATTTTTACATTATCTATCAGATATTCTATCAGAGATAAATAAAAAAAGAGATAAAGAGAATAAACCAAGAAAAATTATTAAATTAGCTTCTTTATTACCATTTTCAAGTGCTATAGGTGGAAGTAGTAAAATTGTTATTTCTGAGAAGGAAGCTCTATTAAAGGAAAATACTTTAGAAGCAGTTTTTTCACTACCTGCGGATTTGTTTCATCCTGGAGCCAATGTTAATGCTTGTTGTATGTTATTTACATTTGGCCAGTCACATTATAAGGCTGATGGAACACCTCGTTCTACGTTCTTTGGATACTGCAGAGATGATGGATTTGTAAAAAAGAAAAATCTTGGTCGCGTTGAGCAGTTTAATAATGAAGGAATTTCAAAGTGGAAAGTGTTAGAAAAAGAATGGATTGAACTGTTTGATAACAAGCAAACTGTTGATGGAAAATCAGTTGTAAAAAAGGTTACACATAATGATGAATGGTTAAGTGAAGCATATATGCAAACATCATATGAAAAACTCAACGCATATGATTTCCGTAAAGTTGTAAATAACTATTTAGCATTTTTAATTAATAAAGGTTGTTCAGATAAAGCAGTAAAATTTATGAAGCACTATAATATGGTATCTAAAGATTCACTGGATTTAAAAATAAATCAATGGGAGTATTTTACAATAGGGAATATTTTTAAAATAGAACCGACGAAGGGTAAAACAACTGATGAACTTGAAGAAGGAAATGATATTCCATACATCGCTGCTAGACATGATGAAAATGGATTAAAGCAAATGTGCAAAAGAGAAGGCTTTGAAGATTGGGTTTCACAGGGTAATTGTATAGTTTTTGTCCAATTAGGGGCAGGGAGTGCTGGATATACAAATTATATAGATGATGATTTCATTGGAATGAATGGTAAGACTTCATGTGGATATATACCAGATGTTATGACACCTAATATAGGATTGTTCTTAGAAACAGTATTATGTTGTGAAAGACCTAAATATTCCTTTGGACGAAGTTGGACAGGTGATAGATTAACTGATACTATTATAAAATTACCAATTAAGAGAGATGAAAACAATTGTCCAATAATAGATGAAGCAAAGACGTATAGTAAAAAAGGCTATATTCCTGATTGGGATTTTATGGAAGAATATATTAATAATTTATCATTCAAATAAAGAAACTTATTTTTAAAATTTAACGTATATTTTTTAAATAAAATACATCAATAAAAAATATATATGTTATAATTTAAAAGAGGTTGATATTATGGACAAAGCTTATGAACTTTTAAAGGATTTGTATAATAAGCATGAAGAATTTAAAAAGTTGATAGATATTAATTTTTTTAATGGAAAGATTAGATTATTTAATGATAATGAATTTGATAAAATCAAATCTCAAAATTTTTATTCTAAAGTTGAAGGCGTTAATGAATTTATAGATTTATTTATATTAGGTTACAATATAGGTAATTGTGTAGGAACTTCAAGACAATTAAGTTATTCATATGACGATGTTGATATTGTTTCTGGAATTCTTCCCATTTTGAAAGGAACTTTAAATGCAGTAAATGAAGGCGGACATTGTTGGCTTGAAAATAAAAATTATATAATAGATACTTCTTTGATGTTAATAATAGATAAAAGTTTAAAAAAAGATTTTGGATATATTGAAGAACAAAGAATTACTTCGTATGATTTAAAAAGAGATAAAATATATCAAGCAAAAAAAGAATTTGTAAACGATAAAACTATAAGAAAAGGACTTTAAAAATCTTTTTTTTATGTTATTATATATGGTATGTGTTAGGTGATAAAATGAAAATAATAATAGTAGGTATAGGTAAATTAGGAGAATATTTAACAAAAAGTTTAGTTAATGATAAAAATGAAGTTACATTAGTTGATATCGATTTTACTGATAATGAATTAATAAACAATGAAGATGTAAATTATATTTGTGGTAATGGATTAAATTCAAATGTGTTATTAGAAGCAGGAGTAGAAGAATCAGATTTATTGATAGCAGTAATGAATAAAGATGAACAAAATGTTATGTGTTGTTTGCTGGGAAAAACATTAGGAGTAAAACATACTATAGCGAGAATTCGTAATCCTGAATACTCTAATTCTATAAATATATTAAAAGAACAATTAGGATTATCTATGACTATAAATCCAGAACTTTTAACCGCTATGCAAATAGCGAGAGCTTTAAGTATACCTAGTGCTTTGGAGGCTACTACATTTTTAAAGGGTAAAATTCAAATGATTTCGTTAAAAGTTAAGAAGGATAGTATTCTTGATGGCGAATCTATACATTCTATTTCTAAAAAGAATCAGGGGATAATTATATGTAGAATTGATAGAAAAGGAAAGATAATTATTCCAACAGGATCGATAAAATTACAGTCAAATGATATAATAAATGTTACAGGATCTGCTAAAAATATTAATTTATTTTTAGAATATGCTAATTTAATCTCTGAAAAAACTAAAAATGTTATTATATGTGGTGGAAGTAATACTTCTATGTATTTAGCAAAATTTTTATTGGATATGAATATTAAAGTAAAAATAATAGAGATTGATAATGAAAGATGTAAATTTTTAAGTGAAAATTTACCTAAAGCTTTAATTATAAATGCCGATGTATCTGATCAAGATGTTTTATATGAAGAGGGAATAGAAGAGTGTGATGCTTTTATAACATTAACTGGTATTGATGAAGAAAACATAGTTTATTCAATGTTTGCATCAATGTTAAATGTACCTAAGATAATTACAAAAATAAATCATATTCAATTAGATGGTATTATAGATAAAGCTAATATAGATACAGTAATAACTCCACATAAAATAGCTAATAACCATATTGTTAAATATGTTAGAGCTATGAAAGCTGGAGAAAAAAGTAGTTGTGAAGCAATATACAAGTTTGATGATGATAATTTTGTAATGCTTGAATTTAATGTAAAAAGTGATTTTAAAGGTTTAAATAAAAAACTTAAAGAACTCAATTTAAAAAATGGTGTTTTAATTGTTGCAATTTCAAGAGATAAAAATATTATATTTCCTAAAGGAACTGATGTAATTTTAGAAAAAGATACTATAGTAGTAATTGCTAATAATGATAAAATTACTAATTTAAATGGAATTTTGGAGTAAATTATGAAAAATAGATTAATATATAAATATATTGGAAAAGTATTAATAGCTTTTTCTATATTAATGTTGTTTCCAATATTAGTAAGTTTAATTTATAAAGAACCAATAAAACCATTTTTGTTGCCACTTAGTATTAGTTTGATTTTTGGAATGTTATTAAATTCTATAAAAGTAGATAATATGTCGCTATATGCTAAAGATGGCTTTATAATTGTTGCACTATCTTGGATAATAATAAGTATTTTAGGAGCTTTGCCATTTTTATTTATAAATTTATCTTTTTTTGATGCATTCTTTGAATCCGTCTCAGGTTTTACAACGAGTGGAGCTACAATTTTTAAAGACGTTGAAGTGTTGTCACATAGTTTTTTATTTTGGCGAAGCTTTACTCATTTTATTGGAGGAATGGGAGTAATAACTTTTGTAATTGCAATAATACCTTTATCTAGAAATGATAAATCTATGCATGTCTTAAAAGCAGAAATGCCAGGTCCAACAGTCGCTAAACTAGTTCCAAGTATAAAAAAAACACTATTTTTTCTATATTTAATTTACATTTCATTAACTGTATTAGAAATGATATTGTTAATGATAGGGGGATTAAGTTTCTTTGATAGTTTACTTATTTCAATATCTACTGCTGGCACTGGAGGTTTTGCAAGTTTAAATACAAGTTTAGCAAGTTTATCATTATTTTGTAAATATGTTGTTGCATTGTTTATGTTTCTATTTGGAGTAAACTTTAATATTTATTTTTTAATTGTAATTATGAAGGATATTAAAAGTGCACTAAAAAGTGAAGAGTTAAGAGTATACATTTTATTATACGTATTTACTGTTGGATTTATATTGTTGAATACTTATAAGTTATTCACAAACTTTAGTGAAGCTTTATCATCGGCAATATTTCATGTTAGTTCTTTTATGACAAGTACTGGGTTTAGTATAGGTGATGTCAATATTTATCCAACACAGTGTAGAATAATAATATTATTTTTAATGTTAGTAAGTGCTTGTGCTGGTAGTACTTGTGGTGGATTTAAAATATCAAGATTATTAATAGTGATAAAAAAAATAAAGAGAGATCTTTTAAAAGTTGTTCATCCACATAATGTAAATGTTATAACATTTGAAGGTAAAAAAGTAGAAGAAGAAGTTGTAAACAATACTTGTGCATTCTTATTTTTATATGCGTTTTTAATAATAATCATAATGTTTTTGATAAGTTTCAATGGATTTTCTTTCGAGGTTACTTTAAATGCAGTTTTTACTACTTTTGCAAATGTAGGCTTATGTTTTAATATATCAAATTTTGCAATGTTTAGTAATTTTTCAAAAATAGTTTTATCTTTAGGAATGTTATTTGGAAGATTAGAAATATTTCCTTTAATTATATTATTTAGTAATTTGAGAAAATAAACTCTTTTTCTTGATTTTTCAAAAAAATATATTATAATAGGATGTACTTTTGAATGGGGGAAAATAAATGAAAGAAAAAAGAATATTGCCAAAAGTATTATGTCTTGATAAAGATTTGTTGATTTATTTAAGTTTATGGTTACAAATGCCTATTAGTTATTTAGATGGAAAAAAAAGAATAGGAAAAGTAGAAGAGAAAAAAGTATTAACAGCTTTTGCTAAAGTTTTACAAAATATAGGAGTTTATGCAGATGAAACTTGTTTATTAAATAATTATGATAAAAGAAGTAGAATTTTTCAATGCTGTGAAAACAGTTCTAAAAAATGTTATAACATAAAATTAAGTTATTGTAATCCTGAATCAGAAATAAATATTTATAATGATCTTTTCGATAAAACATATTCAACTTATTTTGGAGATTTCGATATAATTAATTTAGTATCCTATAAAACAAAAAGCAATAAAAATACATTGACAACTAGCTTTTCATGTTTTATGACATCTTTTGATTTAGAAAGTGATATGTATAATTTAGAATTGATAATTTCAAATTCTAATAAAGAAGATAAGACGGATAAAAATTTATATGTATATTCATATGAGAAAAAAAGAATTATTGAAAATTATTTATTAAACTTATATTTACCTGACGATATAAATAGTATATATGAAAATTTAGTAAAATTGGGATTAGATGATGCAAATGATAGATTAACTGTATCTTTAACTTTAAAAAATAAACTAAATAATAAAACATCTTATTTAAATTTAGTTAAAGGCAATATTAGTGAAGATAGTTTTAATATTAAAACTAATGATGAAGAAACTGAAGAAAATAAAGTAGAATTAATTAAAAGAAATAGTTTTGATATTATAAAGAAATTAGCTAAAATTAAAGGAGATTAATGAAAATAGTCTCTTTTTTATTTTTGTGATAAA
The DNA here is from genome assembly GCA_947626515.1 of uncultured Bacilli bacterium. Lineage (GTDB taxonomy): Bacteria > Bacillota_I > Bacilli_A > RF39 > UBA660 > UMGS1124. The sequence continues at coordinate 2,001 of CANQSL010000044.1, read as the reverse complement.
ATAATATTGAGGAGAAATTATGGAATTAAAAAGATTAAACAATACAACATATTATATAGATAATCCTACAAATATTGGTATTTATAAAATTGATGATGATAAAGTATATATAATAGATTCTGGAAATGATTCAGATGCTGGTAAGAATATTCTTAAAATTATAGAAGAAAATAATTGGAAATTATTAGGTATAATTAATACTCATTCTCATGCCGATCATATAGGTGGAAATAATTATATACAAAAGAAAACTAATTGTATAGTATTAGGATATGGCATAGAAAGAGTTATGACAGAATATCCGATAATTGAACCATCATTATTATATGGTAGCAATCCATATAAAGATATAAAGAATAAATTTTTAATGGCTAAACCATCAAAGGTATTAGATATAAATAATAATTTACCAAAAGGATTAGAAATGATAAATTTACCAGGACATACTATAGATTCTATTGGAATAAAGACTAATGATAATATATATTTTATAGGAGATGCATTAATAAGTGAAGAAACTATAAATAAATATCATTTATTTTATATTTATGATGTTAAACAATACTTAAATACTCTTGATTATTTATCAACTTTAAAAGGTAAATATTTTATAGCATCACATGTAAAAGTATTAGAAGATATATCAAGTTTAATAGATATAAATAAAAATAAAATAAAAGAAATTGCTAATACAATAGTTAATTTATTAAAAACTAAAAAAACTTTTGAAGAATTATTACAAAGTATATTTGAATATTACAATTTATATATGAATATAACTCAATATAATATTATAGGAAGTGTATTAAAATCTTATATAACTTATTTAATTGAAGAGAGTAAGATTGAATATATTATAGAAGATAATAAATTATTATATAAGAAAATATAAATATCAAGGTTAAAAAAATCCTTGATTTTTTTATATGTTTTTTTAAGAATTTTTAATATAAAGCTTTTCACTTTATTTGCAATATTTTATACACTATTCTCATTAAATTATAGCACATTTTTTATAAATCTGTTTAAAAAGTAGTTAAATTTTTATGATTTTTATACTAAATTTATCTTTAATGTATAGTTTTTCTAATTTATAGTAGTCAAAATCTTAGTATAAAAAAATAACTTTTATTACTTATAAATGTTAAATAATTATAAAATTTTAGTCATTACTAATATTAATTTAATTTTAGTCAAAATAATAGTCTAAATTTTCATAAAGTTAGATAAAATCTTATGAAAAACAATGTTATATATAAAGTGAAAAGCTTTATTTAAATATTAAAACTAAATTACAATACACTAGAATAAGTTAGGAGGTGAAGGAATGAATAAGAAATCTATATTAGTAGGTATTGCAGTATTGTTATTAGCCGTAGTTGGGGGTATTGCAGGAGCAACTTATTCACGTTATATAAGTAGTGCAAGCACAACTCCTACTGCCAAAGTTGCAAAGTGGATTGTTAAAGTAAATGACACAGATATCACTAGTAATAGTGCAAAAACTATTACAGCGCCTGCGATAACTTGGGAACAGAGTAATTATATAGATGATAATGTAATTGCGCCATCAAGAAAAGGCACTTTTGAATTAAAAATAGATCCAAGTGGATCACAAGTTGCAATTCTTTATACTTTAAAAATCGATGAAAAAGCATTTTCACAATATCCACAAATAAAAATAGAGAGTGTTAAAGTAGGTGAAGAAGTGTTATCAAAGGGAGAAGATGGTTTATATTCTTCTACAATTACATTGGATGAAGTTAAAAAAAATACTGTAAAAACAGTAAAAGTAACTTTAACATGGAATGAGGATACTCAATATAATACAGCTGATACAACTATAGGTAACACAATCACTAATTTTGACATACCAATAGAAATTACAGTTCAACAATACTTAGGAGAGGCAAGTTAATAGAAAATAGAAAACTAGTTTAGTTTTCTTTAAGAATTATAAGTATATCTTGTAATTCTTAAAGATAATTAAAGAAAAGAGGT
>CANQSL010000043.1 GCA_947626515.1 uncultured Bacilli bacterium | reverse complement strand
CTCCTTATGTTTGCAATGGTTGTAAATCAAGAAGTGGTTGTAGATTTTTTATAAACTAAAAAGCATACACTTTTTTGTGTACACTTCTATATTTTTATTTTCTTAGATACCAAATCTTCCAAAATGTTCTTGATAATAATCAAAATCAAATGTTTCATCTATATATTTTCTTACTTCAGGATAACTATACTCTTCAGCTAATTTTTTTGCTTCATCTAAATTATAAGAAGGTTCTACTTTATAATTTCTATAATTCCAATAAAATCTTTTTGAAAGTCTTTCTGCTTCACTGTTTATTAAATTTGTCATTTCCATTCTTTTTATTTCTCCTGACATATCAATTGCAATATCTTCAGAAGATTTACCAAGTTTATGAGCTTTCATAACTATATTTTCTAATTCATTTAAATTAGAACTATTAAGATAATGTGAAAAATCAAGCATAATTTTCACATCTAAATCTTTTACTTTAGAATTATATTCTTGTTCTTTTTGTTTAATTGCTTCATAATATTTAACATATTCTTCTTTAAAATTATTTAATTTCTCTAAAAGTTTAGCTATTTTAACACCTTTTTCTTTATCACTTAAATATCTATCATTAAAAACTCTAACTTTAATCACTTCTTCTGATTTATCAAATCTATTTTTTATATCTTCAGAATTAGCTAAATTTAATTCAAATGGTGCGTAATTCACATTTGTTCCATTTCCACTGCCAACAACAATAGGAATATATATTTTATAACTAGAATCTATTATACTTCTTAACGAATTACGCTCATTGAATTTATCATATACACTTTGCTGTTTTTCTTTTGATAAATTCAAATATAAATTAAATAAATCAATTCTTTCTTCATATTTATCTTCGTTAATATCAAGTATATATGAAAGGTCTACCATAGCTTGTTTACCATTTGCTCTTTTTTTAAAATATCTACTTTTCAAAGAATCTTCTTTTGAAACTATATCTTCTAAATCATCTGGTAGTAATAAACGTAAGTTTTCTTGATATTCTATTATTTTTTTTACATAAGGTTTTAAACTAAATTCACTTTTATCTTCTAAATTATCTATTATATTTTTAGTTTCTATAATTTTGTGCATTAACAACTCGATTTCATTATTTCTAAAAATCTTCAGCTCTTGTTCTGATATATTTTTAGAACGAGCCCTAATTAATTCTAAAGATTTATCTAAATAATCCAATCCAGATAGTTCACTTTGTATTTCTTTTAATCTCCATTTTAATTTTTCTAACTTTTCAGTTTCTGATACTTGTTTTAATTGCTCCATAATTTCTTTTTGCTCATTATATAGTGCATTTTTTTCTAAATATAATATATTATAATAGTCTTTCTCAAATTCTTCTAAATTCATATTATCAACTCTTTTCTATTTTCATTATACAATATAAAAAAATTTTTTTTATTTTTTTTTATGATAAAACTTGTAAAATCATGTAAATAAAAAAGAAGAGATTAATTTTCTCCACTTTCTAGCATTGTAGTTATAAAAATACCATAACCCGTTGTTGGATTTGATACTATAACATGAGTTATAGCACCGTAGATTTTATTGTCTTGTATTATAGGACTTCCGCTCATTCCTTGAACAACACCACCAGTTTTTTCTTTTAATTTAGGATCTGTTACCTCAAAACTTATGTTTTTTATATTAGCTGATGTATTAATATTAGTTATATTTATTTCAAATTGTTCAACTGTTTCATCTTCTAAAACAGTGTAAATATATGCTTTGCCTAATTTTAAATTATTAGGTTCTCCTACTTCCATTAATTCTTTATCAGGAAGTTTATCTTTATATATTCCATATATTCCAGAAGATATATTCTTATTTATTGTTCCATAAATATTATTTGAATAAAATTTAGCATTTTTAGTCCCAGCATTACCTGCACTAGATCTATCGATACTTGTCACTTTACTTTCGAATATCTTTCCAGATTTTACTTCAACACTTCTTAAACTATTACTTTCTATTATTTCATGTCCTAAAGCCCCAAATATATTAGTATTAGGATCTATATATGTAAGAGTTCCAATACCACTAATAGAGTCTTTTACATATAATCCCGTTTTATATACTCCATCTTGTTTTATTAACTCAAATTCATATTTTTTATATTTACCATCTCTATTAATAGTAAAAAATACTTTATTATTTGAAACACTTTTCTCTATATTAGCTACCATATCATCTACTGTAAATACTTCTGTATCATTTACTTTTGTAATTACATCTCCTACTTTTAAATCATTAGTATTATATTTATCATTAATTTTATAAAAACCTATAACTATAATTCCTTTATTATTAACTTCAATACCTATATTATCTCCACCCGGAATAATATAATTAGAATATGCTAATACATTTAATGGAAATAATAATAAAAGCAATAGCATAATAAATTTTCTTTTCATTTTTTATCACCATTATTATTATTTACAGAAGATGGCAAAATAAAAAAACCAATTAATGGTTATTCATTTTCTATGGCAAAATCTGTCAAATTGCCATTTTCATCCAATATTTTATTAACCGTCTCAGTAGCTTTATTTAATTTATCAGAACAAATTTTAATTAATTTTACAGCTTTACTATATTCATCTATACTAGTCTCTAAATCGATATTTCCACTTTCTAAGTTTTTTATTATTTTTTCTATTTCTACTAATAATTCATCAAATTTCTTATCTTCCATCCTTATTAATCCTTTCTACTATAGCATCAATATTTCCTTTATGAAATCTTATGCTAATTTTATCCTTCACTTTTATATTTTTAATATCCTTTATTACCTTATCATCTTTTTTTACAACACTATATCCCTTGCTCAAAATATTTAATGGATTTAATAAATTAAGTTTATTTAGCATTAATTCGTATGTATTATTATATTGTGTTATAAATGAGTCTGGATTTTTAATCACATAACTTTCTTTTAAAGTTATTAGTTTATTTGTTTTTAAATCTATTATATGTTTTATTTTACTATTTATATCATTAATTAAATTATCTAGTTTCTGCTCTCTTATTTCAAACGCAGCCATGGGATTTGTTAAAACATAACTTTGTTTGAAATTATCCAACTGTTTTTTTGAAGTAGCAATTATATTATTTATGTTTTTGTTAAGTCTTTTTTCAAGTTGATTAAGAAAGTTTTTGACATCAAATACATTTGGCACCGCCATTTCAGCTGCTCCAGTAGGTGTTGGAGCTCTTAAATCTGCTACAAAATCGCAAATTGTATAATCTATTTCATGCCCTACTGCCGATATTATAGGAGTGTTTGCATCATATATTGCACGAGCAACTATTTCCTCATTAAAACTCCATAAATCTTCAATAGAGCCACCACCTCTTCCAACTATTAATAAATCTAAATTATATGTATCAGCTAATTTTATCTGTCTTACAATATTATCTGCAGCAAGCTCACCTTGAACTAAACTTGGGAAAAGTATTGTTTTAACACTGGGAAATCTTCTTTTTATAGTACTAAGAATATCTTTAATTGCAGCTCCTGTTGGCGCTGTAATTATTCCAATTGTCTCTGGAAACTTAGGTATCATTTTCTTATGTTCTGCATTAAATAACCCTTCGTTAGCTAATTTCTTTTTTAATTCTTCATACTTTAAATATAAATTTCCAAGACCATCTTCTAGCATATTAGTTATGTATATTTGATAACCTCCATTTGGTTCATATATACTTACTCTTCCAGTAACTAAAACTTTCATACCATCTACTGGAACAAAATTTAATTTACTTGCATTAGTTTGAAACATCACCGCATTTATTCTACTAGTTTCATCTTTTAAAGTAAAATATAAATGTCCCCTAGTATGACCCTTAAAATTGGAAATCTCCCCTTTTAAATTTAACATCTGTATATTAGGATCAGTATCAAACTTATTTTTTAAATACCTATTTAAAGTAGAAACAGTTATATATCTTCTTTCCATAAAATCTCCAAATTAAAAAATAAAAATTATTCTTCATCTATTATTTTTTGTAATACTGCATTTATCATTTTTTTTACTTGTTCGTCACTATATTTTTTAGATAATTCTACTGCCTCATTTACAGCAACTATATTAGGAGTATCAGTATACATTATTTCATAAATTGCAATTTTTAAAATACAAGCTCCCAAGTTATCTAATCTATCTATAGTCCAATCTTTTAAATATTTATTTGCAAGTTTATCTATTTCATCTTTATGTTCAATAATACCATATACTATTTCGTTAACAAAATCATTAGATATTTCTATATTCTCTTTTATGATATCTTCTAGATTATATTCAAAATCATTTTTTTTATACATTTCAATTTGATATAAAATAGTCATTATCTTTTCTCTTAATTCACTACGCTTTAAAGTCATATAAATCACCAATAAAATTATAACACAATAAAACTATAATAGAAATTAAAAAATAGAAGAATATTTTACAATCTTCTATTTACTTTTTATTAAATTATAATATCTTTACTTAAAATGATTTTTATAATAATTACAATAATTTTTTAAAAGACATTTACTACATTCAGGATTTTTACTTTTACATATATATCTTCCAAATAATACTAATTGATGATGCAACCTAGACCATTTATTTTTAGGAAATTTTTTCATCAATTTTTTTTCAACAATTATTACAGAATCATTCTTTTTTGCTAAACTTAATCTCTTTGATACCCTATCAACATGTGTATCAACTGCTATAGCTGGAACATCAAACAAATTAGACAAAACAACATTAGTAGTCTTTCTTCCTACTCCGGGAAGATTTTCTAAATACTCTCTATTATTTGGTACCACTCCATTATAATCCCTAACTAATGATTTAGATAATTCTATTATATAATTGCTTTTTTTCTTATAATTACCACAACTATATATAATAGGAATAATATCTTTTTCCTTTGCATTTGATAAAGAAAAGATATCATACTGTTTAAATAATTCTTTAGTAACACTATTAACTCTCGCATCAGTACATTGTGCTGATAAAACAGTAGCTATTAACAATTCATAATCTTTTTCATAATTCAATTCACATTTTGGATTAGGAATCATTATATCCAAATTATTTAAAATATTATCAATTTTCATCTAGCCAATCACATTCAAAAAAAGTATTAACTTTTTCTTCTTTCTTAAATTTATTATTTCTTATTTCTTCTACTGTTTTATAACCTTTTTTATTCCATTCATAAATAATTTTGTCTATATATCTTAAATTGCTAACTCCATTATAAGTTGCCTCTTTTAAGGCTTCTTTAATAATTTCTTCATCCATACCACTATTTATCCAAGCATTAATTATTTCTCCTTCTATAGGAGATAACGTTCTCCCAAATTCGCTTTCAAATAATTCAAATATATTTTGTTCATGGCTTTTCTCAATTACTTTATTTATATTATTTGCCCCTATCATATATAAACCTTCTAATGTTATTTCTTCCGTAACTCTATCTCCATCTTTTTTTATAATAGTCTTTATTAAATTTTTTTTAGATAGTGAACTAAAAGAGGATAATATTTCTTCATTATTTAAAGAGGTTACTCTATTTATTAATTTTAAATCAAGTTCCGGATGTTCTTGATTTGATAAATAAATCAATAATAATACTTCATTAACATTTAAATTTTGTTCTTTTATTATTTTAAATAAAAAAGGTCTAATAACATAATCTTTATTTTTTATTACATTAAATATTAAATCAGTCATCACTATCACTTCTTTTCCAAAAATTTTAAAATATCTTCCAAATTATTTTTTAAGTTACCATTTAAAATATTGATCTCTATATTATCATATATCGAATTAATATTATTATAACAAATATCTTTTAAATTAACTATATCATTATATGTTATATTTACATCTTTTCTTGTTCTAATTGGCATACTATTATATAAAGATACTACATAATTTCTTTTAATCTTTAATATGTCAGCTACAATTAAATTTATATCTAATCCATATCTATATAAAGTCTCTTTATTTATTGTTTTTAATTTTAACAATTCTCTTATTTTTTCAATATATAATTTGTCTTTCTTTTTAAAAACATACTTATTACTAAATTCGATTTGTGCATAAATACCAAGTTTTTCTGTAAAAACAATATCATTATAATTAATTTCAAGTACGTCTAACATATCTAATTCTTTTAGTTTTTTTAATCCACAAATATTATTCTTAGAAGATATTATCCTATCAATTTCTGCTAACTTTCTATCATAACTTAAAGTTTTTATAAGTTCTTTATTTATATTTAAAAAATTTATTATATCTTCATCAACTTTAAAATTATAAATTATGGAAAATCTTATAGCTCGTAAAATTCTTAAAGGATCTTCTGTTAATTTTTTATTTGTATTCCCAATACATTTAATGATTCCACTCTTCAAATCTTTTAACCCATCAAAACAATCTATTATTTTTTCATCTTTATTCATTAATATAGAGTTAATTGTAAAATCTCTTCTTTCTAAGTCTAAATATAAATTATCTATATATTTAATTGAAGGCTTTCTATTTGAGTAATTAGACTCTAATCTATAAGTTGTCATATCTATACTGTATTTATCAATACTCATATGTATACACCCAAATTTTTCTGGTGTTGTTAAATTAAAAATTTCTTTTACATTTTCTGGTTTAGCATTAGTGCATATATCAACATCATAATTTTTCAATCCCAATATTTTATCTCTAACATATCCTCCTACTATATAGGCTTCATAACCACTTTGATTTAATTTTTCTAATACTTCATAAATTATTTTTTCCATTTATATCACTAAAAATATAATAACACGAAAATTAAAAAGTATTAGAATAAACTAATACTTAATTACAAACTTTTTTATTTAGAGCGTAATTTAGTGCACTGCCAATACTTCTCCCTATATTCAAAAAAAAACTAAATAATTTAACGACAGAACTTATATAGTTACCTGAAGCTTCACCACCAGTTACTTTAATTAATTCATACTTATTCATCAATTACATTTTAAAGGTCTTAAAAAGCCATCAATTATTCCAATAATAATTGTTCCAATAGTTGTTATAATTAAACCTATTCCTATTTTATTAGTTGCAGCGCCACCAACAATATTATATAAACTTTCGCTATCTAAAACCATCAGTTACTCCTTTCCTCAAAATTAAAACACTTGTTAAAATAGTTACTTAAATCTTTGTGACTTATATATATTATAGTTTTAGATTCAAAATATTCTAATAAGTCTTTAATAATATTTTTTTCTAAAACATAATCGACTTCTTTCAAAACTTCGTCAAGAATTATTACTTGTTTAGAATGAATCAAACTTCTTGCTAAAATAATTCTATTCTTTTCTCCACCACTTATATTAGAATTATTAATAATGTAAGAATTCATCCCTATTTCTTTTACTATTTGTATTTCATTAATTCTACAAATTCTCAATATATTTTCTAAAATAATATTATTTATATTCTCGCCTAGACATATATTATTTATTATTGTATCGTTAAATAATCTTTCATCTTGAGAGGTATAAGTTATAATATTTGAAACATCTATATTTTTTATATCTATATTATTAATTAATATTTTTCCAAAATAATTATCATCCTCTTTAACAATTATTTTCATAAGGGAACTTTTTCCTATACCAGAAGGACCTTTTATAAATATCTTATCTTTATTAAAAAATTTAAAGTTAATATTATTAAATATTTTATTATTATTAATAACATATTCTAAATTTTGTATTTGTAAACATTTAAAATTTGTAATATTTTTTTTAGAATAGTTATATTTAATTGATAGAAAATCGTTATTCTTATTAATAAAACTTTTAAAAATTATTAAAGATGGAATATAATCAACTATTTTTTTTATATTCAAAATTAAATAATTAATTAAAATATAAATTGATAACGCATCAGAAAAATTATTTTTTAATATAGTATAAAGCGATACCAAAACAAATAAATTAATTACAACATTATTATAAAAATTTATTTTATATATTTCTTTTGAAATAACAGAAAATATCTTATTTTTTTCTTTTAAATTATCTATTATATTATTGCTAAAATAATCATACTTATTTAAATTTTTTATTGTATTTAAATTTGAAATATAATCTATTATATTAGAATTATAAGATTCTTCCATATTTATTGAATACCGTATATCGTTAGTTAATATTTTTGATTTATTAAAATTATATAATATAAATATTAATAAAAATAATAGTGAGAAAAAGAGAATATTTATATTTATAAAAGATATTACAATAAATATGAAAAATACTAATATAAAAGTAAAAATTAAATCTATTAATATATTTGTAAAATTACTTGTTAAACTATTTAGTTCATTAAATCTTGTAACTATTTCCCCATCTTGTTTTAATTTTAAATATTTTGAAGGAAGTTTAAAAATATGACTAATAAAAGATTTAATTAAATTTTCATTAAAGTTTATAGTTAAAGATAAAATCAATTTATTTTTAAATAATAAAAATACTTCGTTAATTAAAATAAGGAACAATAATAATATCACATATTTATTATTAAAACTTAGTAATTTATACTGTAAACTTAATATTAAAGAAACCACTAAAATTAAACTATTAATTAATATCAATATAAAATATTTTTTATTGTTATTTACTATTTCTTCTTTCACTTTATGTTCTATAAACTTACTTTTTTTATATTTCGGTAATGTATTTATTGGCTTAAATATTAAAATTACACCATTATATAATTTATTAAAATTTTCTAAAGATATATTATACATTCCCTTTGCTGGATCCATTATTAATACTTTATTATTTTTAATATTATATACAACTACAAAATGATATAAACCATTATTTAATTTTAAATGAGCAATAACTGGAGTTTTAATATTTTTAATATTAACTTCTTTTTTGCCAAATGCATTAAAGCCAATTTTTTTTGCACACTTAATTAATTCATACGCATTTGTACCACTACTGCTAGTATTTGTTAATATTCTTAAATTTTCTAAAGGAACAAAACCACCATAATATTTAATTATAGATAAAAGACAACATATACCACAATCACTAATTTCCTCTTGTATTACTTCATATTTTTTTATCATTATTACTCCCTTCACTTAATATATTATCTTTTTTTCTTCAATTCCTTTTAATTATAAAAATAATCTGTTTTAAACAGATTATTTTATGTAATCATCAGTAACTTCATCAATACTTTCTATATCTTTTTCAATCTCTTCTTCATCGACAATTTCTTCATAATCTTCGAAATCATCTTCTACACTTACTCTTACTTTAGTATCTCCTACTATTTCAACTCCCATTTCCTTATGAACACTTAAATTTATTTGAGTTCCTTCTATAGAAACATCAGTTACACTAGGTTGATTTAAAGATCTTACAATTATTTCACTAGTATTTGAAAACTCTCCATTTTCTTTAATTTTAACATTCATAACATCTTGATAATTAAATCGTCTTACCAATACATTCGTTTTTGTATTATTATCATAAGAATACCATATATTTATGTCATAACTTCCGTTAAGTAAAACTTTACCACCATTATTTACACCGTTAAACACATGTGTGATTAACTTTAGTGATAAAATTAAAAAAGAAAAAAGATTTATAATATTTTTTTTCTTTCTTCTCTTAATGATTTTAATAAATGTACTTCTAAATTATTTTTAAATTTCGTTTTATCTTCTTTAATATCATATCCTAACATTCTTAGTATATTAGGCGATTTTAAGGCTACAAAAATCTTTTTTTCGGCTTGTCTAACACTTTCTCTATTCATAATTTCTTTAGTTATTCCTAATTCATATAAAATTTTGCCAGTATCTTCTAAAGAACATTCATGACCATTATACCATCCATATCTAATATAAATTATATATCTTTCTTTTAAAGGCAAAAAATCGATTAATTTTTTTAAAAATTCATTTTTTGATTTATCAGCAATATCTTCTTCTATATTTACTGTTGGATCTTCTAAAAATAAAGCTAAAGATTCTTCTTTTGATTCATTAGTAATAAATCTATTTAAACTTATTGGATTATGTGAAAGACTTTTTAAATTTTCTATTTTTTCTTTTGAAAAATTTAATTCTTCAACTAATTCTTCTAAAGTTGGTTCTCCGCATTTTTCTTTTGAAATTTTATTCCTTGCATCCCAAAATCTTACTAATTCTTCCCACTTATTTTTAGGCAATTGAATATATCTTAAAGATTTCATATAATCATCCATTGCAAACTTAATCAAAGGGTACGCATATGTAGAAAATTTATAATTTTTATTTAAATCAAATTTTTCAATAGCATTAAAACATGCTATTAACCCTTCTTGAATTAGATCTTCTCTTTCTCTAAAGTATTGTGAAAAATGCAAATCATATATATGTACAACTAATTTAAAATTGGCTTTGAGTAATTTTTCCTTAACTTTTTCATCTTTACTTTGTTGGTAATCTTTTACTAATTTTTTAAAATCTTCTTCAGTTAACTGAGAAGTATTAAAATATTCTTCATATATATTTAATCCAATACTATTATTTTTCATAAAACCCCCAATTATAATTTTTGGTGATTTAAATCCTATCATAAATAAGAATTTTTGTCAATTATTTTGCTTTAATTTCTTACTTAAACATTTAAAAGCAACTTTTTTAAAATAAAAATTTATTATTGCATTTAATCTTTTAATAGTTTTTA
>CANQSL010000042.1 GCA_947626515.1 uncultured Bacilli bacterium | reverse complement strand
ATGGACTTGAACCATCGACCTCACGCTTATCAGGCGTGCGCTCTAACCAGCTGAGCTACAAGCCCATTTGATTTGACTAGTTAATTATATACAAATATCACACTATTTGTCAATAAAAAATAATTAATTATATATAAACTCCAAAGGATGAAGTTAAAATTTTATTTGGTGGGCTGTTAGGGATTCGAACCCTAGACCCACTGATTAAGAGTCAGTTGCTCTACCAACTGAGCTAACAGCCCAAATAAATCACGTATTAAATTATACCATATATTTTTAAAAAAACTAGTACTAAATATCAATTTTTATATTTTTTTATTAAATTCTTGATATGAATTTGAAATTAGTATATAATACATTTGATGAGAAGGAGAAATTTATGAAAAACGTAAAAGAAATAGAAATTAAATTAGAAAAAGAAGAATGGGTAGATATATTAAAAAAAGCTTTTAATAAAAAGAAAAAAGATATAAAGATAGATGGATTTAGAAAAGGCAGTATTACTTGGGATTTATATGTAAAAAAGGTTGGAATTGAATCACTATTTAGTGAAGGAATAGATGTTGCAATTAATGAAAATTATGATAAAGCTTTAGAAGATTCAAAAATTACACCTGTTGTTCAACCTATTGTTGATATTAAAGAAATAACAAAAGAAAAATTAGTTATTGTTTATAAGTTTATATCAAAACCAGAGGTAACATTAGGAAAATATACTGAATTAGGAATAAAAAAAGAAAAAGCAAAAGTAACAGAAGAAGAAATAGAAAAAGAACTAGAAAATTTAAGAAATAGATTTGCTGAAATCGTAGTTAAAGAAAATGGAGAAGTTGTAAGTGGTAATACGGCTGTTATAGATTTCAAAGGTGTAGTTGATGGAAAAGTATTAGAGGGTGGTACTGGTGAAAACTATCCATTAGAAATAGGAAGTAATACATTTATTCCTGGATTTGAAGATGGTATAGTTGGTATGAAAGTAGGGGAAACTAAAGATTTAAAATTAAAGTTCCCTGAAAATTATACAGAAGATTTAAAAAATAAAGATGTAGTATTTACTGTTACAGTTAAAGAAATTAAAGAGAGAATTTTACCTGAAATAAATGAAGAATTTTATAAAGATTTAGGTTATGAAGATGTAAAGACAAAAGAAGAACTAAATGCTAAAATAAAAGAACATTTATTAGAACATAAAAATAATGATATAGAAAATAAGTATTTAGATGAAGTTTTAAAGAAAGCTGTATCTAATATGAAAGTTGAAATAAATGATGAAATAACTCATGATGAAATTCATAGAATGGTAAATCAATATGAAGAACAATTAAAAATGCAAGGTTTGTCATTAAAACAATATTTTGAGTTTACTAAAACGACTATGGAAGATTTAGAACATCAAATGGAAGGTGAAGCTTTAAATAGAGTAAAAGAAAGATATTTATTAGAAGCAGTAGCTGAAAAAGAAAATATTACCGTAACAAAAGAAGAAATAGATGAAGATTTAGAAAGAATATCATCAATGTATAATGTTGAAAAAGATGAATTTGTAAAAATGGTTGGCGGAACTGAAATGGTAGAATATGATGCCAAAATGAGAAAAGCTTTGGATTTTTTAAAAAATAATTAATAGGTTTTAAAACCTATTTTTTTTACTATACGTAAATAAAGAATTTAATTCTTGCGTAAATAATAATATTAAAATATAATTAAAATTAGGAGGAGTTTATGAGTACAGGAATAATTGTTTTAATAATTGTTATTATATTATTATTAATGGTATTGGTATGGTATTTTTCAACTTATAATGCTTTAGTAAAATTAAGAAATAGAAAAGATGATCAATTTGCTCAAATAGATGTTCAGTTAAAAATGAGATTTGATTTAATTCCAAATTTAGTTGAGACAGTTAAAGGTTATGCAAAACATGAAACTGAAACTTTTGAAAAAGTAGTTCAAGCAAGAAATACTTATAATACTGCTGAAACTCATGAAGGAAAAATTCAGGCTGCAGGAGAAATGACACAAGCTTTAAATAGACTTTTTGCTCTAGCTGAAGATTATCCTGAATTAAAATCAAATGAAAATTTTATGAGTTTGCAAAGTGATTTAAAAGAAATAGAAGAAAAAGTTAGAATTTCAAGACAATTTTATAATGATACAGTTTTGACTTATAACAATAAAGTTGAATCCATTCCATCAAATATAGTAGCAAGTATAGCAGGATTTAAAAAGGAAGAGTTCTTTAAAATAGACGATACAGAAAAAGCAAATCCAACAGTTAAATTTTAAAACTATTAAGAAAAATACAATATTATATAATTGCAAATTTAGGCAAATAAAAATTTGTATATTGTAAGATAAATACTCTAAAATTACAATTTTAGAGTATTTTTTTTATAAAAATTAGGTAATTATATGATTTTTGTGATAAAATATTGTTAAATTTTTTAAATTTGCATAAAAAAAAAGGAAATTTGTAAATTTATATAATAATTTAATATTGGAGGGTAAATTATGGCAGTTTTATCTAATGAAGAAATAACCAATATTAGAAATAGAGCAAATATAGTAAATATAATTGGAAATTATCTTAATTTAGAAAAAAAAGGAAAAAATTATTTTGGAATTTGCCCTTTTCATGATGACCATACGCCAAGTATGAGCGTTAGTCCAGAAAAACAAATATATACATGCTTTGTATGTGGTGCAAGTGGAAATGTTTTTACTTTTATAAAAGATTATGAAAATATTTCATTTATTGAGGCAGTAAATAAAGTTGCAGAGTTTTCTGGAATAAGTATAAATAAAAATATAAATTATGTAAAAAAATATGACAAAGAATATAAAATTTATGATTTAGCTTTGAAATTTTATAAAAATAATTTAAAAAGTAAATTAGGAATAGCTGCAAAAAAATATTTAAATGATAGAAATATTAGTGATGAAATAATAGATGAATTCGATATCGGTGTGTCATTTAATGATAACAATCTTTCTAAATTATTAAAGAGTAAAAATTATGATGAAGATATGTTACTCAATATAGGGTTAGTAAATAAAGAACAAGATATTTATGATATATTTAGAAATAGAATAATGTTTCCTATACATAATAGTAATGGAGATTGTGTTGGGTTTAGTGCTAGGATTTATAATAATGAATCGGATAGTAAATACATAAATACTAAAGAAACATATATTTTTAAGAAAGGTGAAATATTATTTAATTATCACAGAGCATTAAGAGAAGCTAAAAAGACAAAAACTCTAATAATTTGTGAAGGTCAAATGGATGCAATAAGGATATATTCGAGTGGAATAAAAAATGTTTGTGCAACTATGGGAACTGCGCTTACCAATTTTCATATAAATTTAATAAAAAAATTAAATGTCAAAGTTATATTAAATATGGATAGTGATAGTGCTGGAATAAAGGCAGCTTTGCAAAATGGAGAATTATTGTCTAAAAATAATATTGAAGTTAGTATAGTAACTTTAGCTGGCGCTAAAGACCCAGATGAATATATTATAAAAAATGGGATAGAACAATATAAAGAAAGTTTAAAGCATTCTATTAGTTTATTTGAATTTAAAATGAATTATTTAAAGAATGGGAAAAACTTAAATCAAATAGATGAATTAACAAAATATGTTAATTCTGTAATTGATGAATTAAATAAAAGTGATGATGAAATTTTAAAAAATATTACAATAAATAAATTAAGTGAAGAGTATAATATAGATAAAAATCTTTTGCTTAATAAATTAATTCCAAAAGAAAAAAAAGATATAGTTAAAGTATCTAAGAAAAAAATAAAACTTAATCAAAATATAAGGGCTGTAGAAGAAATTTTATATTATATGATGAACAATGTAAAATATGCTAAATTATTTACAAAAAAACTTAATTATATTCCTGATAGAACGTATTTTGATATTGAAAAAGATATTCAAGCGTATATAATATTAAACAATACTATTAATTTAGCAGATTTTATAAGTTATGAAACAAATAATGAAAAGGAAAAGTTAGTATTGCAAATAATTAATAATCATAATGAAGATATAGAAATGTCAGAATTAGAGTTTATAAATTATATAAATATAGTTAATAAATGGATACAAGATAATAAAATTAGTGAACTTAAAATAGAATTAAAGCAAGAAAATGATATTAATAGAAAAAAAGAAATAACAGATTTAATTGCCAAGATTAAAAGAGGGAGTGAAGAATATGGTAAATAAAATAAAAACTATAGAAGAAAGAGAAAATGAATTAATAGCAAAGGGAAAAGAAAAAGGATATATTACTTATGAGGCATTAGCTGAAGCATTAAAAGGACTAGATGTTGATAGTGATACATTAGATGAACTATATACAAAATTAGTTAATAATGGTATTGAAGTTATTGCTAGTGAAGATGAAGCAAGTGGTGGGGGAATTAAACCTCATGAAGTAGAAATATTAAGTGATGAAGATATTACTAAAGATATAAATATAAATGATCCAGTTAGAATGTATTTAAAGGAAATAGGTAGAATTAGCTTATTAAGTCCTGAAGAAGAAATGGAATTGTCTGTTAAAGTTGCTAATGGAGATGAAGAGGCTGCTGCTTTACTTGCTGAATCAAATTTACGTTTAGTAGTTTCTATCGCTAAAAGATATGTTGGAAGAGGATTACTATTTTTAGATTTAATACAAGAAGGTAATATAGGACTTATGAAAGCTGTAGAAAAATTTGATTACGATAAAGGATATAAATTTTCTACATATGCAACATGGTGGATTAGACAAGCAATTACAAGAGCTTTAGCTGATCAAGCTAGAACTATACGTGTTCCAGTGCATATGGTAGAAACTATAAATAAGATGTCTAGGATACAAAGACAAATGACTTTGGAACTTAATAGGGAACCAACTGAAGAGGAACTTGCTGAAAAAATGGATATTACAGTTGATAAAGTAAGAGAAGTTTTAAAGATTAGTCAGGATCCTGTGTCATTAGAGACTCCTATAGGTGAAGAAGATGATTCTCATTTAGGTGATTTTATTAAAGATACTAGTAGTTTAAGCCCAGAAGAATATGCAACAAATGAAATACTAAAAGAGGAAATAAAAGCAGTTTTATCTACACTTCAACCAAGAGAACAACAAGTATTAGAATTAAGATTTGGACTTATAGATGGAACTTGTTATACTTTAGAGGAAGTAGGAAAGAAATTTAATGTCACACGTGAAAGAATAAGACAAATAGAAGCTAAAGCTTTAAGAAAATTGAGACATCCTTCACGTGCAAAAAAATTAAAAGATTTCATGAATGAATAATGATAAAAGATAGATTAAAATCACTTGCTAAGTATGTTTTAAAAACAGATAAAGTTATAGATATTGGATGTGATCATGCTTTATTGGATATTTATTTAATAAAGCATAATATTGTAGATAAAATTATTATAAGTGATATAAGTAAGAATGCTTTAGAGCAAGGAATAAAGAATGTAGATAAATATAATCTTTCAAATAATATAGATGCTAGGTGTGGAAATGGACTTTTAGTTTTAACTTCTAAAGATTGTATTGATACAATTATAATTTCTGGAATGGGTGCATATACTATTTTAGATATTTTAAATAATGATTATTTAAAAAAAATAACAAAATTAATAATTCAATCTAATAAAGATTATGAATTATTGAGAGAAAAGATAACTCAATTAGGTTTTTTCATAGATTGTGAAGAAGTTGTTGAAGAAAATAATAAAATTTATATAAATATGATATTTAAAAGAGGTAAATCTAATCTAAGTGCTGAAGAAATATTATATGGAACTAATTCTATGATTAATAAAGAAATTTATTATAAATATTTAATAGAAAAATATAATAAAATTTATAAAAATTCTAAAGATATAGAAATTTTAAATAAAATACAGTTTTTAAAATCATTAATTAATACTAATTAAATTAGTATTTTTTATTTACAAAAAATGTCAATTATTCTTTTGTAATTATATAAATTTTGTTATACTAATTAATAGGGTGAAAGTATGGAAGACGTTATAAAAAAAATACATGAATATAGTTTAGAAGAAATAATGGGCGAACGTTTTGCTAGATATTCTAAATATATTATTCAAGATAGAGCTATTCCAGATGTAAGAGATGGTTTAAAGCCTGTACAAAGAAGAATTATTTATGCAATGTATAGAGATCATAATACTTATGATAAACCTTTTAAAAAATGTGCAAATGCAGTAGGTATAGTTTTAGGTAAATACCATCCTCATGGTGATAGTTCTGTTTATGAAGCAATGGTAAGACTTAGTCAGGATTGGAAACAAAATCATATTTTAGTGCAAATAGATGGTAATAATGGTTCTATAGATGGAGATGGTCCAGCTGCGTATCGTTATACAGAAACTAGACTTGCAAAAATTACAGAAGAACTTTTACGTGATATTGATAAAGATACAGTTATGATGGCTCCAAACTATAGTGATACCCTTATGGAACCAACTGTTTTACCTGCTAAATTTCCAAATTTATTAGTTAATGGAACTACAGGAATTAGTGCTGGATACGCAACAAACATTCCTACTCATAATTTGGGGGAAATAATAGATGCTACTATTTTATTAATAGAAAAACCTAATTCTACATTAGATGATGTTATGGAAATTGTAAAAGGTCCTGATTTTCCTACAGGTGGTATAGTAGAGGGAATTGAAGGAATAAAAGAAGCTTTTAACACAGGAAGAGGTAAAGTTGTTGTTAAAAGTAAATGTGAGTTTATAAAGACTAAAGGAAAAGATCAAATTCTTATATCAGAAATACCTTTTGAGGTTAATAAACAATTATTAGTAAAAAAAATAGATGATATAAGATTAGATAAAAAATTAGATGGAATACAAGAAGTTCGAGATGAATCTGATAAAGATTCTAATATAAGAATAGTAATTGATTTAAAAAGTGGTGCAGATAAAAATTTAGTATTAAATTATTTACTAAAAAATACTGAATTACAAATTAATTATAATTATAATATGGTAACTATAGTTAATAGAAGACCAAAATTATTAGGAATTATCCCAATATTAAAAGCTTATATTGATCATCAAAGAGAAGTGATTAGAAATAGAAGCGAATTTGATTTAGCTACTGCAAAAAAAGAAATTCATACTTTGGAAGGATTAGTTAAAGCATTGAGTATTTTAGATGACGTTATAGCAACAATAAGAAAAAGTAAGAATAAAGTAGACGCAAAAGATAATTTAGTTAAAGAATATGCTTTTACAGAAGAACAAGCTACAGCAATATTGGATTTACAATTATATAGATTAACTAATTTTGACGTAATAGTTTTAGAAGAAAAATTAGCAAAATTAAGAAGCGCTATAGATCTTTTAAATGAAATATTAACTAGTCCTAAAAAGTTAGATAGCGTTATAAAAAAAGAATTATCTAATATTAAAAAAGAATATGCAATAGAAAGAAAAACAGAAATAAAAGAAACTGTAACAGATATAAAAATAGATGCCAATGATTTAATTATAAAGGAAAATGTTGTAGTCGTTTTAACTCATGAAGGTTATTTGAAGAAAGTAAGTTTAAAATCATATTCTTCAAGTGATGAAATAACTGGATTAAAGCCGGGAGATTATGTAGTTGATGCATATGAAACTAATACTTTAAATAAATTAATAATAATAACTAGTTTAGGTAATTATATATATATACCTATACATGAAATAATATCTTGCAAATGGAAAGATTTAGGTAAACATGTAAGCAATTATGTAAGTATTAGTCCAGATGATTTTGTTGTTAAATCTTTTGTTATAACTGATAATAATCAAGAAAATGAAATAGTATTATATTCTAAATTAGGTATGGTAAAAAGAACTAAGTTAAAAGATTTTGTAGTAAGTAGATATTCTAAAACTTATACTTCTATGAAATTAAAAGACAACGATAGAATAATTGGTGCGGATTTATTAAATGAAAAAAATATATTAATTAGTAAAATGGGATATTATTTAACTTATAATGTTAATGAAATACCTGTATCTTCAACTAAATCAAGTGGAGTAAAAGGGATAAATTTAAAAGATGATGAATTAGTATGTGGATATACTTATAATGATTCTAATGAATATATAACTATATTTACTAATAGAGAAACGGCAAAAAGAATTAAATTAAGCGATTTAAATACTTTGAGTCGTGCTAAGCGAGGAAGTACTTTAATAAAGAAAGTAAAATCTACTAATTATGAGATATTTAAGGCATATATTACTTCTAAAAATGATTCTTTTGGATTGATAGACGATGATGTTTTAATAATAAAGAATACTGATATTCCAATAATGGATTCAATAAGTACTGGAAGTCAAATTTCGAAGAAGAAAATAAAAGATGTTTTCATTGTTAAAGAAAATGAAGTAATAGATGATAATGAAGTATTTGAAGCAAAATCTGAAGATGATAGTATTAAAGAGATGACAATAAATGATTTTATAAATGATTTTAAATTATAATAGTATAAAAATTCACCTAATATAATAAAATATATTAGGTGGTTTTTTATGGATAAAAAACAGGCTTTTAAAAGTTTTGTATCAACTCATCCAGAATTAGTTAATTTTATAAAAAATAAAGAAAATACTTGGCAAGATTTTTATGAAATATATGATATTTATGGAGAAAACGAGAGTGTATGGAATAAATATTTTAAAAAAGATAATAGTGAACCTATTGGAGAATTAACTAATTTAGTAAAAAATATAAATATGGATAATATTCAAAAACATATAAATAATGCTCAAAAAGCGGTTAGTTTAATACAAGAATTAACGTCTAAAGGATCGAGTAATATAGTAGCAAAAACACCTAGACCTATAACAAAATTTTTTGGTGATTAAATGGAATTAAATATATTATATAAAATAAAAAGTGAAAAAAAACATTATGATTTTTTAAGAAGTCATAGTATTTGGTATAAATATCTTAATAGAGATCCTAATAACTATAAAGATTTTCTTAATGCTTATAAAAAGTATAGTAGAGAAGAAACTACTAGCAAAATAAATAATACTATTAATAATATAGATATGATTGCAAATATAATAAAAGTTTTAGAATAACTTTTTTTTAATACAGTAATTTATATATTTTTTTAAAGTTTAAATATAAAATTAAAAATATATTTATAATTTCTGATATTAGTAGACCATAAAGTCCTATATGTAATAAGGAAAAAGCAAATAATGTAAGTAGTTTTATTATAGTTGTTATAATTGTGACATACATTGTGTATTTAGCATAATTCAATGCTTGTAAAGTACTTGCAAGAGGGCCTTCTAAATATAAAAATACAAAGAATGGAGCTAAAAATTTTATATATTCTATACCTTTATTTGTATCAAATACAATTTTAAGTAAATCATTAGTAAAAATATATACAATTACATTTGAAATTAATCCAATTAAAAATGAAAAGATTAGTGATTGTTTGAGACGTTTTTTTATTAAATTTTTATTATTTTTAAATCTAGATATTTCAGGAACTAATGATGTATTTAAAGCTAATATAAAAAATGAAGGTATAGTAAGAAGTGGCAAAACATAGGCATTATAAATACCATATTCATTTAAAATAAATTTACTAGAATATCCTATTAAAGTTAAAGTAAAAGTTAATATTATAGGCTCAAAAAAATATCCTATATTACCTATTATTCTGCTAGAAGTAGTAGGGATTGCAATACCCATAATTTCTTTTACGACATGTATATCTAATTTTAAATCACTTTTTTTAATTATAAAATTTTTAGGTGCAAAGAACAAGAATATTATAATGGATATAAGTTCAGATATTATATTAAATAAAATATATGCTGATACAGTGATTATTGTTCCATATTTTGTTATTTTGGGCAAAAATATAAGTATTATTAGTAATCTTGCTATTTGTTCTATTATATTTGATAAAGTATGTGGAAACATTTTTTGCTTTCCAAAAAAATAACCCCTTATAATGCTTGATAATGAAATGAATGGTAATATAAATGCAATGGATATTATAGGATAATAAGCGTCTTTATTTTTTAAAAGTATATTGGAAATAAAAGGTGCTGCTAAAAATATTAAAATAATGAGAATAATATTAATTAACATAGAAACGGGAATTATAGAGAACAATACTTTTTTACTATTTTGATTATTTTCTGCAATAATATTAGAAATTGCTAATGGTAAACCTAATTGTGCTAATGTTATTAAAAGAGAATAAGTTGGCATAATTAAGCTATATAAATTAATATCATTTTGCGATACAGTTCTAGTAAAAACAATCTTTATAACAAAACCTAAAATTTTTGTTAGTAAAGATCCTATCATTAATATAATTGTAGATTTAATAAACTTATTTTTCATAATAAAATATATGAAAAATAACTTTCTTTTAAAACTTTATATATTATAATTTTTACCATAAAAATAGTAAAAATAGCAAAAAAATATAAATTTCTATTGCAAAACATTAAATAATTTGATACTCTTTATATGTAGGGTAAAGCCCTAAGAATGACAATTTGAATGGGAGGATAACGAAAATGTCAAAAACAGAAATAATTGAATTTGTAGCTGCTGAAACTGGATTAACAAAAGCTGATTCAGAAAGAGCATTTAATGCAACACTTAAAGCAGTAGAAAAAGGATTAAAAGAGGATAAGAAAGTAGCAATAGTTGGATTCGGTACTTTGACTTCTAAAAAAAGAGAAGCTAGAGAAGGAATAAATCCTGCAACAAAAGAACGTATTAGTATTCCTGCTAAGAACGTTGTTACATTTAAAGCTGGAAGCAAATTAAAAGATGCTTTAAATTAATTTAAAGGAAGTGAAATTATAATATTTCACTTTTTATTATGTTTGACCATTAAGGTCAAACAAAAAACTACCG
>CANQSL010000041.1 GCA_947626515.1 uncultured Bacilli bacterium | reverse complement strand
CTAAAAAAACAAGAGAAAAAATTGTTTTTTCTCTTATAATTTCAATATTTTTTTTAAAATTGCATTTTACTATTTAATTAACTTTACATGCTTGTATAAAAGTATCAAATATTTTTTTATTATATGTATCTTTATTATATAAAGATTCTGGATGCCATTGTACTCCAATTACAAATAGATTATTAGGCATCTCTATACTTTCTATAATATTATCACTAGAATATGAACTAATTAATAAATTATCACATTTAGTTATAGCACTATTATGCCTACTATTTACTTTTAATTCATTAATTTTAAGTATTTTTTTTAATATACTATCTTTTAAAAAGATACTATGAACATAATCTTCATTACTATTATGATTTAGTATTTTTTTTGTTAAATCACTACAATTATGTAAATTAGCCATCATTTGCATACCTAAACATATACCTAAAATTGGTTTATTTTGTTTTAAAATTTCTAAATACAAACTATATTCATATCCATACCATTTATCTCCACCTGGAAATATAAAACCATCACAGATATTTATGATTTCATTAAATTCTAATTTTGGATCATTATTAGAGAACGGTTTTATTTTGTCTATAGACTCTTTATATAATGGCATAATCATAATGGGAATTCCACCTGAATTAACTACCGCTACTCTATACTCATCATTTGTCTTAATATAGTATTTATTATTCTTGCCAACTCTTCCAATTATTCCTATAATAGGTTTCATAAATCACCCTATTAATTATATTTTATAGCATTAAAAAATGTGATAAAAATATCACACAGTTTTTGAATAAAAATATAATCCTATAGCAGCTGCAATAGTTATTACTAGCAAAACAATCAAAATAATTTTTAAAGTTTTATTAGATTTTGGTTTATCTGAAGTAGTTGGAGCTTGAGTATTTTGAGAAACATTTTGCGTCATTTCAGGTTGTTGCATAGAATTTGATTCTACTGAATTTGTTGTAAAATCATTTGCAGTTGGATTTTCTACTGACATACTGCTTGCAGGTTCTATAGGTGAATTATCTACTGGAGCAGAAACTGGTTCTACTGGTACGTCACTTGTTGGCATACTATTCATTGGGTCTACCGGTGGAACATCCACTGGGGAAATTGGTTCCACTGGTACATCATTTGTCGGAATACTATTTACTGGATCCACTGGTGGAACATCTACTGGAGAAACTGGTTCCACTGGTACATCATTTGTTGGCATACTATTCATTGGATCTACCGGTGGAACATCTACTGGAGAAACCGGTTCCACTGGTACATCATTTGTTGGCATACTATTCATTGGATTTACTGGTGGAACATCCACTGGGGAAATTGGTTCTACTGATGCATCATTTGTTGGCATACTATTCATTGGATCCACTGGTGGAACATCCACTAGGGAAACTGGTTCTACTGGTGCATCACTTGTTGGCATACTATTCATTGGATCTACCGGTGGAACATCCACTGGGGAAATTGGTTCCACTGGTACATCGTTTGTTGGAATACTATTTATTGGCTCTACTGGTGGAATTGAAGTTGGTTCCTGATTAGCTGCATTTCCATCACCAATTGGTGTAACCTCTACTGGAGTAACTTCCTGATTCATTTGAGGTATTTCTATTTCTTCAGGATTTCCATTTCCTTCTTTTATATTATTTTCATTATTCATACTATCTTCTCCCTTATTATATCTTTTTAACAATAGTAACTTCTATTCTAAGTTATATTATATCAACAATTTAACTTAAATAAAAGTTTTTTTTAAAAAAAGTTTAAAATAAATTTAAACTTTTGTTATTTATCTCTTAAAATAGCATTAAACTTTTTTTCAATTCCTTCTATAATATTGTTAAAAACTTTCATAACTTCATCTTCAGTCAATGTTTTTGAATCATCTTCAAATAACAGATTATATGCAATAGATTTTTTATCATTATCCAATTTATCTCCCATATAAACATCAAAAACATTAACTTCTTTTAAAATTTTTCCACCTAACTTTTTAATTTCATTAACAATATTTATACTCTCAAGATTTTTATCAATTATAAATGCCATATCTTTTTCCATACTCGGATATATATTAGCAGCTTTAAATTTAAGAGCTTTTACACTTTTCATAAGTTCATTTAATGATATTTCAAATACATACACTTCATCTTTAGATATTTTTGGATGAATTCTTCCAATTATACCAATTTCTTTTTTGTCTAATAAAACTTTTGCACTTATTCCTGGATGAAAATTAGAGTCATTTAATCTTTCAAAACTATATCTGTTTTTAAATCCCATATAATTTAAAATATCTTCTACTATACCTTTAACTAAGTAAAAATCAACTTTTGTTGGAATAGTCCATCCATTAGATAAATAATTTCCAGTTAATAATCCAGATATTAAGCTTTCTTCATTATAATCTTTATCATATGTTTTACTAATCTCATATATTAATACATCATTTATTTTTCTTGATTTATTATATTGATATACATTATATAATGAAGGTAATAAAGTAGTTCTAATAACACTCTTATCTATACTCATAGGATTAGGCAATGCTATCTGACTTTTATTTCTATAATTAAAACTGTTTGCCATATTAGGAGAAACTAAAGTATAACTTTTTACTTCATTTAATCCTAAACTTCTTAATCTTTTAGAAATTATTTTTCTATATTTTACATCTCCTATATATTTTCCTCTACGAATACCTACTTTTGGCAAAGTAGAAACTAAATTATGATATCCATATAATCTACCAATTTCTTCGGCAATATCATTTACATATGGATCTATATCTAATCTTCTATTTGGAATAATAACATCAAATTTATCATCATTTAGCGTAAAATCAAATCCTAATCTATTAAGTTCTACTTTCATATCATCTTCACTAATGTTAATTCCTAATATTTTATTTACTTCTTCTGATTTAAAAATTACATGTTTTAAAGTTTTGTCAATCTTATCATAATTTACTGAATCAGATAAAATTGTTGCATCAGCATATTTTTCTAATAAATGACATGCTCGATTAATAGCTTTTTCAGTATACTCATAATTTAGCCCTTTTCCATATCTAATTGATGCTTCACTTTTTAAATCTAATCTATTTGCTGTATTTCTAATACTGACGGCATCAAATATAGCACTTTCTATTAAAATAGTCTTTGTATTCTCGTCTACTTCAGTATTTTCTCCACCCATAATTCCTGCTATACATACAGGCTTATTTCCATCAGTAATAACAATATCATTAGAATTAAGCACTCTTTTTTTACCATCAAGTGTTATTACACTTTCATTATCTTTTGCATTTCTTACTAAAATTTTATTTCCAAGTTTATCTTTATCGAAAAAATGTGTAGGTTGTCCATATTCTAACATTACATAATTAGAAATATCTACAACATTATTAATTGGCCTCATTCCAGCTGCAATCAGCCTCTTTTTTATAAATTCAGGCGATTCTTTTATTGTTATATTTTTTACCATCTTAGCTAAATAATAAGGGCACTTATCAGTCTCTACTTTTAATTCAAAATATTTTTTTATAGAATCTTTATCTTCTTTATAATCATCTTTTGGCAATATTACTTTTCTATTTAGAATTGCACCTATTTCATACGCAAATCCTATATGATAATAACAGTCGTTATTTCTATGTTTATGAATATCTAATTCATATAGTGTTTGATTCAATCCTAAATATTTTATTGGATCTTCTCCAACTGGAGCTTCACTATCTAATTCATGTATTCCCTTATTATAATTTTCTTCTGTTTTTTCTTCTAGACCTAACTCAAATAAAGCACAAATCATACCATTAGATTCAACGCCACGAATTTTACTTTTTTTAATTTCAAAATTTCCAGGTAAAATTGCTCCAGGTAAAGATACAATAACTTTAAGACCATCTCTTACATTAGGAGCTCCACAAACTATTTGAATTACTTTATTTCCAATATTTACATCACAGACATGCAAGTGATCGCTATCAGGATGATTTTCACATTTAACTATCTCTCCAATAACTAAATTTTTTATATCATTGGATATTATTTTTTCTATATTTATTCCAGCTTTGGTTATTTTAACCGCTAGTTCTCTTAAGTCTTGATCACTTATATCAATATAATCTTGTACCCACTCTAAACTTATCATTACTCTACCTCTTCTCTATCGAAAGGTCTACTTTCTCTCAAATCAGTATTATAAAATGCTCTTATATCATTTATACCATATTTAAGCATTGCCATTCTTTCAGCACCAAAGCCAAAAGCAAAACCACTCCATTCTTCAGGATCATATCCGCTCATCTTTAAAACATTTGGATGAACAACCCCAGCTCCTGCAACTGTAATCCATCCTGTATTTTTACAAATATTACATCCTTCACCTTTGCAATTAAAGCAACTGATGTCAACTTCTACAGATGGTTCTGTAAATTGATAATAACTAGGTCTAAATCTAGTTTCAATAGATTCTCCAAATAATTTTTTTACAATAACATCTATTGTACCTTTTAAATCAGATAAACTTATATTTTTATCTACAAGTAATCCCTCTATTTGCATAAATTGATGTGAATGTGTTGCATCGTCATCATCTCTTCTATAAGTCTTACCAGGACATATCATTCTAATTGGAACTTCGCCTTTTCCTTCTAGCATTGTTCTAACTTGTACAGGAGAAGTCTGACTGCGCAATAACAATTCTTCACCTTCTATATAAAAAGTATCTTGAGCATCTCTAGCTGGATGTCCTTTAGGAATATTTAACATTTCAAAATTAAATTTATCTTCTTCTATTTCTGGCCCATCTACCACATCATACCCCATAGACATAAATACTTCCTCAACAGTTTCAATTAACTTTTCCAATATATTTGGAGCTCCAATACTAATTTTTGTCGCAGGCAATGTAATATCGATAGCCTCATTAATTAATTTTTTATTTAATTCTTCGTCTAAAAAACTATTTTTCTTATTTTCATATGATTCATTAAAGATAGTTCTTATTTCATTAACTTTCATACCAAATTCTCTTTTTTCTTCATTTGGCACCTCTTTAATAAGCTGATTAATTTGTGTTATTTTACCATTCTTTCCCATATAAAAAGTATGCAATTCTTCTAAATCTTTTAATGAATTAATATTTTCAAAGCACTTATTTACTTCTTCTAATAAGTTTTGTAATTCTTTATTATACATATTTCCTCCTATATAAAAAACAGTGTATTAATCCAAAGGACGAAACACTGTTTATTCCGCGGTACCACCTTTATTCTAGATAAATCTAGCTCTTAAAATCTTAACGCGATATAACGATTAACACTCCTATGTTGAATTTTCTTTTATATATTTTTTATAATTGCTCCCAGCTATTAACAATTAATCTCTTTAAAAAATTTATATAAAATACTATACATAATCAATGCATTACGGATTTATTTTAACATAATAAAAATTTATTTACAATAATAAAATAAAAAAGGTATAAAATACCTTTATTTAAAATAATATAAGTGCAAATAGTATTATTGCTATTAGCATCAATATAAAGAATTTCCAAATATATTTAAACCAGTCTTTATAAGGAATTTCAAAATAACTTAATCCAACTAACAATAATGCGCTAGCAGGAGTTAAGAAAGAAACCAATCCATAACTAGTTTGTAATAAAAATGAAACTGCACTAAGATTGCTTGCATATGCTGTAGCAAAATATCCACCTAACAAAATAACAGAATATTGATGCTCAGTCATAAATAAACCACAAATTATACCAACTAATAATAATGTAAATACATTAAATTTGCTTCCTAATATGCTATTAGCAATTGTTGGAATAACTGGGAACATGTATGAGAACTCTAATAATAAATAAGATAATAATGCTATTACAACTAATTTTGAAACTTTACTAAATCCAATTTTAAATGATTCAATATAAGAGTCAACACTTTTTTTATAACATAATTGAAGAATAATTGTTGATACTAACATTACTACTTGAGCACCAAATAAATCCCAAGATCCAAAAGCGCTTAAAGTACGATATTTATCATCAACACTTCCCAAAATAAATTGTAATACATTTTTTCCAAATAATTTAAATTCACATACCCAATCAAATGCCTTAGTAAACCAATCGACACCAAATACTGTTTCCCAAGGAATATATGCTAAAATTAATACCAATATTGTAATAATACCAACAATTATTAATGGTAAAGTATCATGCTTAGCATTGCCATTTTCTATATTGGCACTAAATAAATCATCATTGTTATCTTCTTTTACAAGAACTTCATCTTTTTTAGCTGATGATTTTGATTTAGTTTTAGAAACTTTTTTTACTGATGTAGCGTTTTTACTCTTTTTTATATATAGAACATTAAATATAGAATAAACTACAAATGCTACTGCAAAGAATCCTATTTTTATCCAAATGCTATCGACATATTCCATTCCTAGCATTTGATAATTAATTCCAGTCAATTTAGTAGTAACTGTAGCTCCTAAAACACCAACTAATAATGAACCAAATGTTGTTACAAATGAAGTAATTTTATTTAGTCCCGCTTTTCTCATAATTGTAATAATAAATGGAATAAATGCAACTAATACAAATTGTTCATTTATAATACTAGCCAAAGCTGCTAATACAAAACTTATAATTACAGAGAAAATAATTTCCTTTCCTTTTATTTTGTTAGCAATAGAACTTGTAAGTTTTTGGTAAGCACCTAAAGATGATAAAAACTGATAAAAACCACCAAGAACAAATATAAAAGTAGCTACCGCTGTAAAATAGTATATTCCTAAAAGGCCATATGTAAATAAGTCGAATATACCTATTCTACTAATTTCACCTTTTACAAATTCACCACTGCTAAAATCTCCTTGTGGTATAATCCAAGTTAAAATAACTGTTAACAAGATCATACCTAAAGCAATCTTAATTAAGTCATGCTTTTCAAAAAATTTTTTCATTCTTTAACCTCCTCAATAATAATTATAGCACAAAATCGAAAAAAACAAGTCTTTTTCAGCAAAAATAGCTAAAAAAGAATTTATTTATTTCTTTTTTATTTTCAATAAAGTAATAAAAAAAGTTGCTTGCTAGCAACTCTAATTTCTACTTTTCATCGTAGGAAACAATATTACGTCACGAATTGAATCTTGTTCTGTAAATAACATACACAATCTATCTATACCATATCCTATTCCTCCAGCAGGTGGCATACCATATTCTAAAGCTTCTATAAAATCCATATCTATATCATTAGCTTCATCATTTCCTAAATCTCTTTCTTTTAACTGAGCTTCAAATCTTTCTAATTGATCAATAGGGTCATTTAATTCAGTATATGCATTTGCAAATTCTTTTCCGCCTATAAACAATTCAAAACGATCAACAAATCTTGGATCTTTTGGATTTCTTTTAGTTAACGGACTAATTTCTACTGGATGCCCATAAAGAAATGTAGGTTGAATTAAAGTCTCTTCAACATATTTTTCAAAAAATAAATTAATAATATGTCCTACATTTTTTTGATGCTCCAATACTTCGATATTATGCTCTTCTGCTAATTTAAGAGCATCTTCTACAGTCATTTCTTTACTAAAATCTATTCCTGTCTTTTCTTTTATAGCATCAGTCATACTAACTTTTTTCCAGCTTCCACTTAAATCAATAACATTACCACACCAATTAAATTCATATCTGCCATATACTTCTTTGGCTATAGTCTTATACATGCTTTCGGTTAATTCCATCATGCCTTCTAAATCTGAATATGCCAAATACGCTTCCATTAAAGTAAATTCCGGATTATGTTTTGGATCCATTCCTTCATTTCTAAAAGTACGTCCTATCTCATATACAGCTTCCATACCTCCTACTAATAATTTTTTCAAAGGAATTTCCAATGCTATTCTTAAATACATATCTATATCTTGAGTATTGTGATGAGTTATAAATGGACGAGCAGAAGCACCAGTAAGCAGTGTATTTAATACAGGAGTTTCAACTTCAACAAAGTTACGACTATCCATAAAATTTTGAATACATCTGATTATCTTTGGGCGTTCAAATGCAATACGTCTAGAATTTTCATTAACTATTAGATCTACATAACGTCTTCTATATCTTTCTTCTATATCAGTAAGTCCATGAAACTTTTCTGGAAGTGGTCTTAAAGCTTTAACTAAATGAGTATACTCTAAACATTTTAATGTCACTTCCCCAGTTTTAGTTTTCATAACTTTTCCTTTTACACCAACTATATCACCAATATCAGCACTTTTAAATAAATTATATATATCTTCTCCTACATCATTTATAGAAATATATATTTGAATTTTATCTGTCTTATCTTGTATAGAAAAGAATGAAGCTTTTCCCATCTTTCTAATGAACATAATACGACCAGCAACTGTATATATATCGTTAATATTTTCAAATTCATCATGATCTATATCTTTATACTTTTCTTTTATTTCATTATTAAAAGCATCTCTTTCAAATTTATGCCCAAATGGATCAATTCCAAGTTCTTTATAAATATTTAATTTTTCTCTTCTAACTAATTCCTGTTCTGTAAATTCACGCATAAAATCAACCTCTTTCGTTCATAGTATACCTATTCTACTTAAAAAAATCAATATTAAAAAAAGAAAATAATATTTGTTATTTCTTTAAAGAATATATTTATAAATATAACATATAGTTAGTTGAGGTGAATAAATGAACGGTACATACTATCAAAATCCTACATTTCCAACAGCAACATCAAATAATTACCAAGATAATATTGTATCTGTAGGTACAGACTTAACTATGGAACAAAGTTACATAGAAAATATTTTAAGATTAAATAAAGGGAAAAAAGTAAAAGCTTATGTAAGCTATCCAGATTCTATTGATTGGAAAGATTCTGTTTATACAGGAATAATAGAACAAGCAGGAAGAGATCATTTAATAATTAGTGATCCATCTACTGGAAAATGGTACTTGATTCTTATGATCTATTTAAATTATGTAGAGTTTGAAGAAAAAATTAATTATAGTATATAAAACTGATGAAAATCAGTTTTTTATTGAAAATAAATACTTCAAATGTTATACTAAATAGCTAGAAAAAAAGAGGTATTTATATGGGATTAACAACAACTCAAAAAACACATATTTCTAAAATGATAAGAAGTCATTCTATAGATAACATATATCATAGCGATTTTGTAGATATTATTGGGAAAAGAAATATAAATGATTTAGATATAATTAATTATCTATGTGATTATATAATTAATATATTAGACTCTTCTAAAGAAACTAGTATAAATTTATTGGATAAACATCTCAATATTATAAATTTATATATAAATAGTTGGTATCCAGATATAGTTGACTTTACAATTGTTGAAAAATTAAATTATATTAAAAATAATTATAAAATTTATTGTAGTAATTTAAAAATAGATGAAAATAGTCACATATTAGAAAGTATAAAAAAATTTGACGAAACAATAAACAAATTTGAACATACAAACCAGAATGAAGAATTAGCAAAATTAAATGAAACAATAAATGCTCTAAAAAAAGAACTAAATAACTATAAAGAAAAAATTAAAAATTATGAAAAAAACCAATCTGAATTTGATCAAAAACAAAGTAATTTACAAAATTTATTTGATAAAAAAACAAAAAAATCAGAAGAACAAAAAAAAGAAATTACAACACTAAGCAATAAAATAAAAGAATTAGAAACTTTACTAAATGAAAAAGAACAACTAATAAGTGATTTAAACACGAAACTAAGAGTATTGCCAAAAAAAGAATATGAAAAGAAAATTTCTAAATTAGAAGAAGAAAAAAATAAACAAAAACAAGAAATAGAAAATCTTAATATTTTAATAAATAATCTTAATAAAGAAAATAAAAATCAAATTAAAACAATAAAAAATTATGAAAATTTAATTGAAAAGAAATCAAGTTATATTGAAGCTTATGAATTAGAAAAAAGAAATAAATTAGAAAAGATTAACAGAGAAAAAGCTATACAAGATTTTGTTTTAGAAGGATTATTAGAAAATAATTTAACAATAAATGAATTGATAGCTCTTTCAAAAGATAAAAACTTAAATATAGAATTAGAAGAATTAAGAGAAATTCTAAAAAAACTTAAAACTAAATTTACTATTACAAATCCAAATATATCATATATAGAACAAAAATATAGTATTTGCACACCTAAATTACAAACTAATAAATCTATTTTTATAGAAGCTAGTGAAAATCAATATATGGATTTATTAGTTGTATCAGATTTTCATATAGAAAAATACACTAACTTATTGAGAAAAAAATATGAAAGAATATATGACTATTGTGCAGAAAATAACATAAATTATATATTAAATTTAGGAGATCTTTTTGATAACAAATATCATGAAAAAACATTAGATAATTTAAAAATAAATTTAACTTCATATGATAACTTTATTAAATTTTTTCCAAAAGATAGCAATATAAAGCATATAATATTAGGTGGAAATCATGATATAGGAATATCTTCATTTGGCATTGATCCAATAGATTATATTAGTGATAATAGAAGTGATATAATAAATTTAGGATATGAATGTGCAACTATTGCATTTGATAATGATAATCTTATGTTACATCATATAGATAAAAGATTTGAAATGCCATATAATAAAGAAAATATTATCTCTCAAGATATAAATGCGGAATTAGAAAATATATATAGAAAGCTTGCTAAAAATAGAGACGAAACTTACATAGATTTATTAGGTCATTGTCATTATAGTAGATTAGATCCTATTAACTCTTATTGTATTGTTCCTTCTTATACAAGTGATCATAATCATGAAGGAGCTTGGCATTTAAGAATATATTTTAATAAAGATAAGCAGATAGAAT
Organism: uncultured Bacilli bacterium; assembly: GCA_947626515.1. Classification (GTDB taxonomy): domain Bacteria; phylum Bacillota_I; class Bacilli_A; order RF39; family UBA660; genus UMGS1124. The sequence goes on along the minus strand of CANQSL010000041.1, from coordinate 292 downwards.
ATATAATATTTATACCATTAATATTAAAAAATAAACTAAAACCAATTTCTGAAATTTTATATAAAAAGAAAAAATCCATATTTTAAATTGATGTGAACCCCAATTAGTGGACATTAATAAAAAAACTGGTATATTAAAAAGAGAAAAGTTATTTTTCTCTTTTTGTGTAAGTTTTTCTCTTTTTCTTAACTTTTGACTTTAATCTTGTTGTGTTATAAAATAATATCCATTCTTCTACAAGTTGAATATATTCTTGTAAAGATGTAATATTATTATTGTACAAAGTTTCCTT
>CANQSL010000040.1 GCA_947626515.1 uncultured Bacilli bacterium | reverse complement strand
TAATCAAATGTTCCTTTATTGCTCATCCAATGTATTATAACATTAGCAGGATTTTCAGAATTAGAATATTTTGCTAAGTCAGTTAGTGATATATAGTCGGTATCACCGATTCTTAAAATACCTATTTTATTGTTATTAACGTTTATTTCTGTTTTAATTAACTCTTTTTTCATTTTTCCCCCTTAATTACTAAAATCATTTTATCATAAATTATTGGATATTAAAACTCGAACTTATCAAATATTTTAAAAAGTCCGAGTTTGGTATCTATCTGGTGCGCCCAAAGGGAGTCGAACCCCTAACCTTTAGATCCGTAGTCTAACGCTCTATCCAATTGAGCTATGAGCGCAAATAAAAATTACTTTAATATTATATCATAATATAAAAAAAAATAAAGCATAAACTTACTTTATGCAACTTTATTAAAAAATTTTATTTTTTACATATATCCATTTATAATGGTTTTTGTTTCTTTTATAGTAATAAAAGCATCATTATCTAAAGATTTTACTAAATTAATTAATTCATCAAGTCTTTTTTTACTTGTTTCAACTAGTAATACTACTTGATGCTTATCTTTATTAATTATGGATACTCCAAAATCATGTGCTTTTATTTTTTTCCCATTTCTTAAAACATTTGATATTATCATAATTTCTACAGTTGTTTTAATAAATTTATTAGTTACAACTGTTCCAAGAATAGTTCCAGTAGTATATCCACCTGAATAACTAAGTACAATAAATGCATTTAATTCGCCATTTAAAGCTTCTCTTGCTACTAAAAACCATATAGTAATTTCAAAAAATGCAATAATTGCAACTGTTAATGTTTTTCCACGCAATACAAATGTAGTTCTTACTGTACTTAAAGATACATCTAATATTCTTGCAAAAAAAATTTCAAAACATTTAGCTACTAGAGGCATACTATCACCATTTTTAGTATATCTAAAAAAATAAACTTCATACTATTAAAGGTGATGTTATGCATTTTTTAAACTTATTTTTGTTTTATTCTATATTTGGAAATATTTTTGAAAGAGTATTAATGTATTTTGTAGATAGAACATACGTTAGTGGAATAATGGGTACTATCTTTACCCCAGTGTATGGTTTTGCTATTATTATAATTTTATTTATAGATGAAAAGTTAAAAATAAAGAATAAATTTTTAAAGATTCCATTACAATTTCTTTTATATGGATTAGTATTAACTATATTAGAATTTTTAGGAGGTTTTTTAATAGAAAAAATATTTAATAAAGTTTATTGGAATTATAATTTCTTTAAATTTAATTTGGGAAAATATATAAGTTTAGAAAGTTCTTTACTTTGGGCTACATTATCAATAATTATTTTATATTTAATTCATCCAATATATAAAAAATTAGAAAAATATATACCTAAGTTTGTTACTATATGTTTAAGTATATTTTTTATAGTAAATTTAATTTATATATTTGTAGTCAAATAACCTAGAACTTTTATACTAGAATTCATAATATAATTTGGAGGTAAAAATTATGTTATTTGAATTTAATGATAATGATGATTTATATGATTTAGATTTAAGTTATTTTAATTTAGATAAGATGGATAAATTAGATAATAATAAATATAGTATGAATTTAAAAAATTCTAATGATTTGGATTTAGAAAATGGATATTTTTTAGGTAATATATTTTCAAATATTTATGATCCATATAAAAACTATAAACCTAAAAAAATAAATTCTTATAGTGAACAACAAAAAATGTTACTTAAAATTCAAGAATTAGATTTTATTGAAAATGATTTAGCTTTATATTTAGATATTCATCCAAATGATACTAAAGTTTTTGAAATTTTTAAAAGAGTAAATAAAGAATTAGAAAATTTAAAAAAGAAATATTATGAAAAGTATGAGGTATTAGAATTAATATGTGATAATAAAAGTAAGTATACTTGGATAGATGATCCATGGCCATGGGATGGAGGTTATTATGTTTAAATATGATAAAAAACTACAATATCCTATAGATATAAAAAATAAAGATCTAAAAATGGCAAAATATATAATTACACAATTTGGTGGTTCAAATGGAGAATTATCTGCATCTTTAAGATATTTTTCTCAAAAGTTTAGTATGCCCACAGAAGAGGGAAAAGCTTTATTAAATGATATAGCTACTGAAGAACTTTCTCATCAAGAGATGGTTGCAACAATGGTTAATCAATTGATTAGTGGTGCAAGTGTAAAAGAATTAGAAAATGCTGGATTATCTGGACAATATGCTGAACATGGATATGGATTATTTCCAAATGATGTTAATGGGGTACCATGGAATGCATCTTATATTGCAAACGTTGGCGATCCAATAGCTAATTTAATGGAAGATATGGCTGCAGAACAAAAAGCAAGAGTTACATATGAACATTTAATAGATCTTGCAAAAGATGAAGATGTAATACAACCACTATTATTTTTAAGACAAAGAGAAGTAGTACATTTCAATAGATTTAAAGAATTATATGAAAAATATACAAAAGAAGGATATAAATAAAATGAGGGAAAAGTTTTTTCTCATTTTTTATTTATATTTTAATATTTATCTTCAAATTTCTAAATGATAAATGTATAATATTTATAGGAGAGTTTATGGAAATAAAAATTAAAAAGTGGGGAAATTCTTTAGCAATAAGAATACCATTTAGTATAATACAAAAATTAAAATTATCTGTTAATGATATATTAGATATTAAAGAAGAAGATAATAAAATAATTATTATAAAAAAATAATTGTTGGAGGAATATGAAGAAAAATATATTATATATTCTTATTAGGCCAATAGTAACTATATTATTTAAAATATTTTATAGGCCAAAAATTAAAGGAGTTAATAATATACCAAAGAGTGATGGCGTTATATTAGCTGGAAATCATACTAATAATTTAGATTGTGCTCTATTAATAAGTTCGACAAAAAGACAAATTCATTTTTTAGCTAAGATAGAATTATTTAAAGGATTTAAAAAAATATTATTTTCTAATTTGGGATTAATACCCGTTGATAGAAGTAAAAAAAATCCTGAAGCAATTAGAGCATCTATAGAATATTTAAATAGTAATAAAGTAATTGGAATTTTTCCAGAAGGAACTATTAATAGGACGAATGATGTAATTTTACCATTTAAAAAAGGTGCAATTAAAATGGCTAAAGAAACCAATAAAAAAATTGTTCCATTTGTAATTACTGGAAAATATAAAATATTTAAAAATGATTTGCAAATAGAATTTTTAAAACCGATTAAAGTTAATGGAAATATAGAAAATGAAAATAAGAGATTAGAAAATATTATTATTGATAAATTGGAGGTTAATCATGAAGATATTTGATATTTTTGGACGTAAAAAATCAATACCTATGCCATGGGCTAAATATTATACAGATGATGAATTAAATATAAAAATTCCTAATATTAGTATTTATGAGCAAGTAAGACTTAGTAGTGAAAGGTATCCTAATTATATAGCTATAAAATATATGGGAAAGAAAATTACTTATAAAAAATTTATTCAATTAATAAATAGAGCAAGTGTTTCTTTTAAAAAATTAGGTATAAAAAAAGGTGATATAGTAACTATATGTTTACCTAATATGCCTGAAGCATTAATAAGTTTATATGCCTTAAATAAATTAGGTGCTATTGCAAATATGTTACATCCATTGTCAGCTGAAGAAGAAATAAAACAAAGTTTAATTAAAACTAGAAGTAAACTATTAGTTTTAGTAGATATGTTTTATGATAAAATTGAAAATATAATAAGAAGTACTAAAGTTAAGAAAGTTATATTTGTATCTCCTGCTGATAGTTTAAATATAATTTTGAGAATAGGGTATAAATTTAAAGAAGGAAAGAAATATAAAAAATATCCTCATGATAAATTATTTATTGGTTGGAGAATGTTTCTATATAGTTCTTTATTTCAAAAAGATTATTCTAAGAGAAAATTTGGAAAAGATACGCCAGCAGTTATACTACATAGTGGTGGAACTAGTGGTAAACCAAAAAATGTAGTTATTCAAAATAAATCATTTATTCTAGCTGCTAAACAAGAATCTATAATGATGAAAAGACTAAGAGCAGGAGATTGTTGTCTTGCTATAATGCCAAATTTTCATGGCTTTGGTTTAAGTGTATTAATGCATACGCCGTTGGCATTAGGATGCTATACAATATTAGTTCCTAAATTTGATGCTAAAAAATTTGATACATTATTTAAACAGACGAGACCAACTTGTGTATTAGGTGTTCCTACATTATATGAAGCATTATCTAATTGTAATAATGAAAAAGATTTTGATTTATCTTATTTAAAATATGCTGTTAGTGGAGGAGATATAATACCTAAAAATTTAGAAGATAAGATTAATAATTATTTTAAAGAACATAATTCAGATGCTATTATTACTCAGGGTTATGGATTATCTGAAGCTTTAGCAGCAGTTACTTTAGCATGTGATGATGTCAATAAAAGTGGTTCAGTTGGAATTCCACTTGCAGGTAATTATATAAAGATTATAGATCCATCTACAGAAGAGAGCTTGCCATTTTTTGAAGTAGGTGAAATAGTTGTCAATGGTCCAGGAATAATGATGGGTTATTTAAATGATGAAAACGAAACTAATACAGCTTTGAGAATGCATAAAGATGGACATGTATGGTTGCATACAGGTGATTTAGGATATATGGATAATGATGGCTTTATATTTTATAAAGGAAGACAAAAAAGAATGATTATAACTAGTGGATATAACGTATTTCCATCACATATAGAAGAAGTAATTGAAAGTCATCCAGCTGTATTACAGTGTACTGTTATTGGAATACCTCATCCTTATAAACAAGAAGTTGCTAAAGCATTTATAGTTTTAAAAGAAGGATTTCATGGATTATTTATAAAAAATGAAATAAAAAGTTATTGTAAGAAGAATTTAGCTAAATATATGGTACCTCAAGAATTTGTATATAGAAAACAATTGCCAAAAACTAAATTAGGTAAAGTTGATTTTCAAAAATTAAAAAGTGATATTGGTGCTGATGATGATGAATAGTAAAGTTCCATTTTTATATCATTTTGCAAAGTTTATATTAAAACCAATATTTAAAATTTATTATAATCCTAAAATTATTGGAAAAAGTAATATTCCAAAAGATGGAGCAATATTAATAGCTGGGAATCATAAACATTTATATGATCAATGTCTTATGATAATATCGACAAAAAGACCAATACATTATATGGCTAAAAAGGAATACTTTGATAAAAAAGCTGTAGCGTGGTTTTTTAAAGGAGTTGGATGTATTTCAGTAGATAGAAAAAATAAAGATGAATTAGCTAAATCTCTAGCTAAAGAAGTATTAAATGATAGTGGAGCTATAGGAATATTTCCAGAGGGGACAAGAAATAAAACTAAAGAATTTTTACTTCCTTTTAAATATGGATGTGTATCTTTAGCAAAAAAAACGGATGCTTATATAGTGCCATTTGGTATAACAGGAGATTATAAATTTAGAAGTAAAAACTTAACTATGAGAATTGGTAAACCTTTTAAAGTTACAGATATGAATCTTGAAGATGCTAATAAATTGCTTTTTGAAAAAGTAGAACAATTAATGAAATTAAATTTAAAAGAAAAATAAAAGATAGGTGATAATATGTCTAAAGTTTCAGGGGCAATAAGTTTACTTAATATTTTATCTACTGGTAAAAAATATAATATAAAAGAATTAGCGAATATTTTAGAAGTATCTGAAAGAATGGTAAGAACATATAAAGAAGAATTAGAAAAATCTGGAATATATATAGATTCTATAAAAGGTCCTTATGGAGGATATGTTCTTAATCAAACAATAAGAATTCCAGCTAGAAAATTTAAATCAAAAGATTATAAAATATTAGATAAATATATAAATAAAGAAACAAATAAAAAAGATAAAGAAGATTTAATAAATTTAAAAGATAAGATAAGAGGCATATATTTTGGAAGTAAAGAAGAAAAAGAAATCGATTTAAAAGATGATATATTAATAAAATACAATATATTAACTAGAGCAATTAAAAATAGATTCAAAGTAAAAATATTATATTATTCTTATAATAAAGGAGAAAATGTTAGAATAATTGAACCTATTGAAATGTTTTTATTTAAAAATAGTTGGTGTTGTAGTGCATATTGTGAATTAAGAAAGGATATAAGGCATTTTGAATTAATAAGGATCAGAAAAATAGAATTATTAGATGAAAAATTTTAATATGACGATATACTTCCTATTTAAGTGATATTATTTATTTATAGGGAGGATTTTATGATAGAAAATTATGAGAAATTAAAAGAAAGAATACTATTTTCAATAAATAATAGTAATTTAGATAATATATTTGAAATACTATCTAATATTAAAGATAATACATTAGTTAGTGGTGTAGGAGGATCAAGTGTAGTAAGCTTATATTTATCTAAAGTATTAGAAGCAAAAAATAATATTATTGCAACTAATGTTACTCATAGAGATTTAAATTATATAAATAAAAATAATTATAAAAATATAATTGTTGTAAGTTATAAAGGTATAAATCATGGAGTAGATGTTGCTTTAAATAATAAATTAAATAAATATTTATTTTCTAGTGGAACAAAAGAAAATATAAATAATATAAAATATAACATTGATGAAATAGAAAAAAGTTTTATAGCATTATCTCAAACTCTAATACCAATGACTTTATCGTTATTATATTATTTAGATAATAATAAAGATTTAATATTAAATATATTAAATTTAGAAAAAGAATTTATTATAGGAGATAGCAATATTTATGAAATATTAAGTGGATATGAAACAAGTACAGCGTCTAAATTTATTGAGTCTACATTAACTGAATCTGGTATAGCTATACCTATAATACATGATAAATATGATTATTGTCATGGAAGAAGTACATTAAATTATAATTATAATGCCAATATAATATTTTTTAATAATAATACTGAATTAGATAATTTATATAATGAACAATTACCTAAATATTATAAATCAATTATTAAATTAGATAGAATGTTTAATGATAATATAATAAATGATTATTATTTAACATATATATCTATGTTATTATGTAGAGATATAGCAGAAAAATATAATAAAGATTTATCAGAAGTGGAATATTCTCCAATAGTAAAAAAATTATATAAATATAAAGGAGATATGTAATGATAACTTATGTAACAGGAAATATTGGTAAATATTATTCAGTAAAAGATGTATTTTTAAAAAATAAAATAGATATAGATTTCTATATATATGATGCAAAAGAATTAGATATAAATAATATTGAATTAATTTCAAAAAGAAAAGCTATAGATGCATATAATATTATTAAGAAACCTTGCTTTGTTATAGATAGTGGATTTTATATAGAAGATTATCCAAATAAGCCTAACTATCCAGGAGCTTTTGTAAAAAGAAGTGGAATATCATCTAATATAGATGAATTACTTGAAGTAATGAAAGATGTTAAAAATAGAAATTGTAAATTTGTAGATTGTTTAACATTTTATGATGGAGATAATTTTTATACTTTTTATGGAGAATCAAAAGGAATACTTTCTAAAACTAAAAGAGGAGAATGGAATAAAAAATTCAAGTCAAATTTATGGTATGTATTTATTCCTCAAAATTGTAATAAAACATTAGCAGAAATGACAGATTATGAAAGAGAACATAGAAATGATAATAGAACTAGTGCTACAATATTATTTGCTAATTGGTATAAAAATGAATATTTAAATCAAAAAAAATTAGTGAAAAATCACTAATTTTTATATATACTATGATTATGGAGGATGTATGATAACAATAAAAAATATAAATAATTTAGATTTAGATAATACAATAACTTGTGGACAAATATTTAGATTTCAACAAGAAAAAGATAATAGTTATACAATAATATTATCTGATAGAGTAATTAATATAAAATATGAAAATAATACATTATATATAGATTCTAATATATTAGATAATTTAGAAAATATAATAAGAGAATATTTAGATTTAGATAGAGATTATATAAGTATTATGAATAATATAAAAAATAAAGATAAAAACTTAATAGAATGTGTAAATAATTCTAAAGGATTAAAGATGATTAAACAAAATCCATTAGAATGTATTATATCTTATATTATAAGTCAAAATAATAGTGTTAGAAATATTACTAAAAGTCTAAATTTAATAAGTGAATATTTTGGAGAAAAAGTTATATATAAAGAAAATATTTATTATTTATTTCCTAAATTAGATAAATTAATTAAATTAAAAGAAGAAGATTTTAGATTATGTAAAGTAGGTTTTAGAGATAAATACTTAGTTAATATAATTAAATCTATTTATAACAATGAATTAGATTTAGATAAAATAAAAGAAATGGATTCTAATGAAGCATTAGAATATTTAAAAAGTTTTAAAGGTATAGGAACTAAAGTTGCTAGCTGTATATTATTGTTTTCATATCAAAAGTTTGATGTATTTCCAGTAGATACATGGGTAAAAAAATTTATGAAAGAATATTATAATATTGAGGGAGAAGATAATATACGTAAATATTGTAAAGAAACATTTAATGAATATAGTGGACTTGCTATACAATATATGTTTAATGGAATGAGAAATAAAGAGATGTAACTATAAGGAAACTATATATAAAGTATAGAAAGATAGAGATATTTATAAAAAAATTGAATAAGAATGGTTTTACTTTAGTTGAATTACTTGCTGTTATTGTTATTCTTGCTTTATTAATTGTAGTAGTTGCCAATACTGCAATTCCTGCTATGAATAATGCAAAGAAAAGAGCATTAGAAACATATGCGGCAAGAATAGTACAAAAAGCTAAAGAATATTGTTTAGCAACACCAAAAGAATGCGGGGAAAATAATGAGGATAAAACTAAATTATTGTATCATCAAACTTTAATGGGTGCAGATGTAACTGCAGAGTTTGCAGTAGCAGTATCAGGCTATACAACTGATGGTATATCATATCACATTAACGGATGCGTCTCTAATGGTAATAATAAAGCAAAAATAACTAATGACAAAGTAGAAATAGGCGACTGTCCTGCAGGTTATACGCCTGCCCAAACAAAAAGTTCATAATAAAAAGGCAGCAAAAAGTAATTGTATGTCTGCTGTTATGTTAAATGGTGGAGCAACTGATAGTGCAGCAAATGCAACAAACTGTGGTTCATCGTCTAGCAAATTAACTCATGAAAAAGTAATGGGAGTTGCAGCAACTGAATATAGTGTTGCCATCTATGTTACAAAAACAGGTGACAAGTATTCTGTAACAGGTTGTGTTGGTGATAAATCAAATAATGTAGCAAAGATTACAGGAAGCAATGGTACAGAAACAATAGCAGTTTCTACAGGATCTTGTCCTGATGGTACTGGTACTACTTAATAGTAAAGAGTATTAAAAAAATGCTCTTTTTTTTATGCAATTATATCAATTACTTATAAAGTATAGAAAGGTAGAGATATTTATGAAAAAATTGAATAAGAATGGTTTTACTTTAGTTGAATTACTTGCTGTTATTGTTATCTTAGGTTTATTGATTATCATTGTTATGAATACTGCTTTGCCCGCTATGAATGAAGCAAAAGAAAGAGCATTAACAACGTATGCAAAAAGATTAGTACAAAAGGCACAAGAAAAATGCTCTAGTGATCTTTTGTTAGGGACTACAGGTTCTTGTGGTACTGCATTAACTGTAGATAAAATTATGGGAACTGCTGATACTACATATAAAGCATCCTTAACAGTTACAGGAGATGGAAGTAATAGCGTTACTGGTTGTGTTCAAACTTCAGATGGAAAATTAAGTGCAAAAGTAACAAGTAGTAATGTTACAATTGATACGTGTACTGTTTCTTAATTACTTAATAAAAGGAGAATAAAAATGAAATTAAATAACAAAGGTTTTACATTGGTAGAATTACTTGCAGTAATAGTTATTTTAGGATTATTAATAATAATAGTTATGAATACCGCTTTGCCTGCTATGAATGAAGCAAAAACAAGAGCATTAAAAACATATGCTGGAAGATTAGTTCAAAAAGCGCAAGAAAAATGCGCTGAAGAATCTTTAGTTGGAGGAACTACTTATTGTGGAAAAAAACTAACTCATACTCAAATAATGGGAACCACTGGTACTGAATATTTAGCGCAATTGAGTGTTACTTATTCTACTACTACAGGTGCATATAATGTAACGGGCTGTGTCCAAACAAAAGATAAAAAACTTACAGTAAAAGTAGAAAATAGTAAAGTTACAGATGGCGCTTGTCCAGCAGAATATGTTCCTGCTGTATAGTAATTTATAAAAATGCTATAAGATAAAAAGTCTTATAGTTTTTTTATGGAATTATATCAATTACTTATAAAGTATAGAAAGGTAGAGATATTTATGAAAAAATTGAATAAGAATGGTTTTACTTTAGTTGAATTACTTGCTGTTATTGTTATTCTTGCTTTACTTATTGTTATTGTTGCCAATACTGCAATCCCTGCCATGAACAATGCCAAGAAAAAAGCGCTTCAAACTTATGCACAAAAAGTAGTACAAAAAGCAAAGGAAAATTGTGCAGCAGAAAAAATGTCTGGTGCAACTAATATGTGTGGTACTAAATCTTGTTGTGGAACATTGACTATAGCGGAGATAATGGGAGAAGAGAATACAACTTATTCGGGCAGTGTTACAGTTAGTTATGATGCTACAAATAGTATTGCAAAAGTTACTTCTGGCAAAATCAATGATAAAGATAATGAAATAGACGTTACGTCAAATAGTATTACTCCTACAACTACTAAAAGTACATAAAAAGAGGTGTTATATGAAGATAAATAAAAAAGGTTTTACTTTAGTTGAATTACTTGCTGTTATTGTTATTCTTGCTTTACTTATTGTAATTGTTGCCAATACAGCAATCCCTGCTATGAACAATGCTAAGCAAAGTGCTTTAAATACTTACGCACAAAAAGTAGTACAAAAAGCGAAGGAAAATTGTGCTGCTGAAAAGATGGCTGGTATAAATAATTCTTGCAAAGATAGCACAGGTACTGCTAAAAGTTGTTGTGGTACTATAACTGATATATCTTTAATTATGGGCGAAACTAATGATACTTACTCTGTTAATATAACTGTAAATTATGATAGTACAAGTAATCTTGCAAAAGTTACAGCAGGAGGTACTATTAAGGATATTAAAAATAATTTAACTTACACAACAAAATAATTAAAAAGGAGGAAAGAGAATGAAGATAAATAAAAAAGGTTTTACTTTAGTTGAATTACTTGCTGTTATTGTTATTCTTGCTTTACTTATTGTTATAGTTGCCAATACTGCAATCCCTGCCA
>CANQSL010000039.1 GCA_947626515.1 uncultured Bacilli bacterium | reverse complement strand
GTACCTTAAACTCTTGTATTTACTTACCAAAATAGTCATTTCTTCTATTTTTGGATTTAACCGATACCTCCATGACCTGGGTCAATTACAACACCTTTTAAGGCTCTATTATAGTTCATTTTAATCACCTAAGATATTGTATGTATTTATTTTTTTTTGGTGCAAATATCTTATATTTTATTATCTATAATGTAATTGAAAAATTACTATTCTTTTCTAAAATAGAATTTATATTACCACCTTTACTAACAATATTAAATATTTTTTGTTTCATATATTCATCAGATTTTATATATGTTTCATAAATAGTATTCTTTTCTTTTTCACTATACATTGACTCTGTAAGAATTTTATTAAAATAATATAATTTATCAATAATAATAAGAGGAATATCAAATTCACTTGTTGCTTTTAAACAATCCTCAAAATATTTTGATTTTATAATTAAAGAAACATATAAGTTTAATAATTCATTTTCTTCCATATTTTTAATCTTAGCATTTTTATTTATAACATCTCTATATTTTATCAATATTTTTTTTATTTTTACTGAATCTATTACATTATTTATTTCTTTTTTATCTTCTTCTGATAAAAATACTAAATCTTTAGTATATAAATCTTCTAAAAAATTAAAATTATTTTTATCTAATGAATCTGCCATCATTATTATATAATTTGGCATTCTTTTAAAATGTTCTTTATTTTTAGAATTACAATTTCTTCTTTCTATTACGATTTCATTATAACCTTCATTAATTGAATTTACTATTAAAGAAGGAACAAAATAATGCGCTCTATTTCCATTTTCTTCCATCAACATTCTAGATGAATTATATATTTTAGAATAAAATCCAATAGAATCTATATCTGTATCGCCCATTCCAAATAATGAACCACTTTCTATTGAATCAAATCCTAATATTATATTTTCTCTTGATCTAATTGAATATATTCCTCTTTCATTTATATAGCTACAAGCTATAAAATGATCTTGTAATTGTGGTCTATCTTCCCAATCTTTTTGATAATTTGTATCAATTATCTCTTTTTGTAAAGAACATGAACCAACACAATGGATTAAAAAATTAAAGTTTTCTCTAGGAATAAATATTTTAATTTCTTTACCATTATAATTAATTTTTTTTAAGCTTTTATCTTCTTTTATTTTATATAATCTATTAGAATATAATTTAGCATATTGACTTCTTAAATACGTATCTAAAGGTATTTCTAAATCATATAAATTAATATCTTTATATTTATTATATAATTTAGTAATATCTTCTAAATTATTACATTCAATTATTTTATTAATAATATTTAGATACTCTAATATTTCTTTTGGCAATTCACTATTATTTAATAAATTTAATATTTTTTGTTTTCTATCATAACAATATTGATTATTTATATTAACAGCTTGATTTAAGTTTATATTAAATAATAATTTTAATAGACTATCTTTGTTTAAATTTAATTTTAAATATTCCATTTTCTTATTTCTATAATTTCTTAGATCATCTATATTTTTTATATTATATTGATTATTACTTAATTGTAAAACTTTTACAAGTGTTTTTAAATCTTCTTTAGACATAATTGATAAATCTATCGAATTTATTAATTCTTTATAGTTAGATATATTATTTAAAATATTTGCAATCATAAAAGATATATCAAATTCTTCATAATTATACATTTTTAAAATTTCTGTAAATATTTTACTTTCTTTATCATTTAATTTTGCAATATCTATTTGAATAGAAATATCATTTGAAAATCTTTCTAAATGCTCATTACCAATATTAAATATATTATTTTTTAATGTAGTTGCAAGTAATGTATTAAATATATTATTATTTTTTTCATAATAATCTAAAAAATATTTACCTCTAGAATAGAAATCTTTCAAATCTATTCTTAATTCAGTACTATATTTTTTTACCAAATTTTCATCTTTAAAAATATCTTTAGGTAAAATACATTTAACTGCTAAATCTATTCTATTTCTTTTTATGCATTGATCTCTAAATATTTCAGATTCTACTAAACATTTTGGTAAAATTCCAAATTGATCTATTAAGTTTATTAAATATTCTATATTTTGATTAATTAAATCATTAAATATATTATCTTTTCTATCATATAATGATTTTTCTTTAAGTAAATTAAGCAATAGAACAAATTCTTTTGGTTGTAATTGTGTCTTTAATTCAAATAAATGATACATAAATCTGTCATTGCCAAGAAAATATGGCAATTCTATTCCATCGTTAATAATAGTAGCTAACTCTTTCAAATTATTTAATGAATAATTTTCAATATTATTTATTAATTTAATATATTTTTCTTTTAATATAATTTTAATAAAATAATCATTATTTTTTAAAATATATAAAACATTATCTTTTTCATTATGCAAATATTTTATAAAAAATTCTTCATTATCTTTAATAAATTCATTTAACTCTTCTTTATTATTAAAAAATGATTTTAAAAAAATATCAAATTTATAATAATCAGATGAATAATTTTCCAATACTATCTTAGATATTTTATCAATAGTCTCTTTATTAAATAAAAAACCATTTTTATTAATAAAATATAGTATATCTTCGTTTGATAATAAATATTCAATTAATTTTATCGATGATTCTGTATTATCAATATGAATTTTTATATTACTATTTTTTAATAAATCATATCTATTAGCTTTTAATATTGATAAAAACAATATATTTTCATCAACATTTTCTTTTAAATTTAAATTATATAAAGAATCAATATTTTTTATTTTTTCTATTATATAGTCCATTACTTATCCTCCTATATAACGTTATTTCTTAAATAGATTATAACATGTATAATATTAATTGGTAAATTAAATAGAACCATTAAAATAGTTCTATTTAAATATTATTTTACTATTAATTAGCTGTTTTCTTTTTCTTATTTTTATATTTAATTCAGTTCTTGAAAATAATAAACTATATATTGATTCATAAACTGTAATCCATCCTACTATTAAAATAATTTCATTAATAACAGGATAATCTAAAAATAAGTAATATATCACTAATATTAATATACCTATAAGTAATATTAAAAAATCTCTTCTTAATAAATTATCTCTATATAATTTTAATTCTTTAATATCATCTCTATAGCTTGCTTTAATCATTCTTTTTATTTTTTCTTGTTCATCTTCACCTATATTAAAATTTGAACTTATATTTACTGTAACTTTTCTTTTTGGATTAAAAGTTTTTGTTTCATTTAATATATACTCATCTAAATCTGTAGAAATTCTCTCTTGATTAAATGAATTAATATAATCTTCTCTCTCTTTTAAAAATATATTTATTGTATTATCCATATTAAACTACTGGAAAAGTTCCTATACCTAATGGTATTCCTATTAAATACCATAAAATTAATACTACTATCCATAAAAGCAAAGTTCTAACAGAATAAGGAATCATATATTTTATTGATTTAAATAATCCTACTCCTTCATTATCTATATCATATAATTCCATATATGCAAGATATATAACAAAATATGCCATAGCTGGTGTTAATGCATAAGAAACTGCTTCTCCAGCTCTAAATATTACTTGTGCAAATTCTGCTGTCATTCCAGAATTCATTAATACTGGTACAGCAACTGGACTTAGTATAGCCCATTTATTAATTGAAGCTGGTAATACAATTGTTGATAAAATAGATATTATAAACAATAACATAATTAAAGGTATTCCAGAAAAGTTTGTTGTAGATATAATATTTGAAAATATAGACACAACCAAAGTTCCTATATTAGAATATTTTAATATTGAAACAAACATAGAAGCAAAGAATATCAATGCTAAAACTTTACCTATTGTATCTAATGAATGACTCAAATTATCACACATATCTCTTTGATTTTTTATAGTTTTTGTTAAAATTCCATATACCAATCCTAATATAAAGAATAATATAGTTACAACAAATATAAATCCAGAATTAAAGAATGAATTATATCCAAATAATTTATCTATATAAAGGTCTTGTGTATAATCCAATAAATTACCACCAAATGGTACTCCTGGAATAATATTATATATAAATATAATTACATATACTAATCCTACTAGTAATGAAATATATAAACTTCTTATTTCTTTTTTTGTTACAACTTTCTCTTCTTCATCTTCTTCAGTTTCAATCTTTTTTAATCTAGGAATAATATTTTTTTCTGTTACATCTGTAATTATAAAAGAAAGTACAATACATACAACTAACATTATTAAAAAGAATCCACTATTATTTATTAAATAATCACTTCTCAATAAATTAGCAGCTGTTTTAGTATATCCTATCAATGATGAATCAACAGAATTTATAAATACATTTATTCCTATACCACAACTAATAGCTGCAAATGCTGTTATTATTCCAGCTTGTGGATTTCTTTTACCATATTTAAATAAAAGTGCTGCCAATGGTATAAATATTACAAATGATATATCACCTATTATACTTGATAACATACATAATAATACTAGTGCAAATGTAACAATATTCTTTCTTAATTTTCTAGTTAAAACATAAAACAATGTATCAAGAAATCCTGTTTTATCCATTATACCAATACCTAATAATACAATTATTAACATACTTAATGGAGTAAACGAAGCAAAGTTAGATAGCGTATTACTAAATATATATTTAATTCCTTTTAAACTAAAAACATTCTCTACAGCAACCATAGTTGTTTCTAACGAATTATTTTTTACATTAACAGTACTATATGAACTAGTCACATTAAATAACGATAATATTCCACTTGCAACTATAACAATAAGTGTTAATATTAAAAATGACATTATTGGGTGAAGAACTATTTTATTCTTTAATTTTTTAATCCTCTTCATTTATTATTCTCCTTAGCTTTTTTTCAAATTCAAATCTATCAAGCATAATTTCTCTATTACATTTAACACATTTTATTTTTATATCAACCCCAACTCTAGTAATTACCCATTCATTAGTTTTACAAGCATGTTGTTTTTTCATTATTACTTTATCCCCAACATTATATTTTAATTCCATTATGTACCTCCAATTGATTGTAAGGTATTTTTATTTTATTACTATCATAAGCCAATTTAATTTCTTTTAAAATTAATCTTTTTACATCCCATTGAGTTTCTCTTTTACAAGTTATTCTAATAGCATAATCTATTGAAGAAGACGAAAAAGATTCTATTCCTAAATACTCTACTTTTTCAATGTCTTTATACTTTTCTTTAGATATTTTTAAAACATCTTCTAATACTTTTTCTACTTTTTCTATTTTTTCTTCATAAGCAGTAGGTACTGTTATAAAAATAGCAGATTTTTCTTTACTAATATTAATAATTTTATCTATATTTCTATTAGATAATACTAATACTTCTCCAGTTATTTTTTTTATTTTAGTATACTTAATTCCAAATTCTATTACAGTTCCTATAAATCCATTAAAATCAACTATATCTCCTACTACGAAATAATCATCCATAATAATATTTATTCCACCAATAATATCTTTAAGAGCATCCTGTACACCTATACCTATGACTACTCCTACTATACCGACACCAGCTAATAAGCTAGAAGTATTTATTCCATACAACGTCAAAAGTGTTAATACTATAAATATAATCATAATATATTTAAAAATATTATTAAATATATTTATTATAGTTTTTTTTCTTTTTATTTCAAAAGGATCTTTTCCTTTGACAACTATTTTATTAATAATATTTTTGACTATTTTATAAATTATATAAGAAACTATTAGTATAAGAATAGTTCCATATACTTCTTTCTTTTTTATAAATGATAACATATTAATCCTCATCAACATCAATATTTAAAATTTCTAAAATTCTTTCTAAATCATTTTCTGAATCAAAAGGAATCAATATTTTATTTTTAGATATTTGTACTTTTGTTCCAATAGTATCCCTTAATACAGATTCGTAAATTTTAAATTTAGGATTAGTATCAGTTCTTACAATTTTCTTTTTCTTAGCAACATTATCTTCTCTACTAAATGTTTCTAATTCTCTAACACTTATTCCATCTTCAACAATTTTTCTAGATAAATCTAATACTATATCAACATCGTCAATTTTGCTTAATACCCTAGCATGTGACATACTAATAGAACCATTATTAACTTCATTTTGTACATTTTTTGGCAAACTTAATAAACCTAATAAATTTGTAATATAACTTCTTGATTTACCAAATTTACTTGCAACTTCTTCTTGTGTATAACCAGTAGAATCAATATAATTTTTATATGCCATAGCTTCTTCAATAGCAGATAAATCTTCTCTTTGTATATTTTCAATAAGAGCGATTTCCATCATTTGTTGATCTGTAAAATCCTTTATTATCGCAGGAATAGTTTTTAATCCAGCAATTCTTGCTGCTTTCGTTCTTCTTTCTCCTGCTACTAAATCATAGCCCTTTATACTTTTTTTTACTATAATTGGTTCAATTACTCCATGTTCTTTTATTGATGCTGCTAATTCTTCTAATGCAGTTTCATCAAAATATTCTCTTGGTTGATGAGGATTGCTTCTTATTTCATCTAAATCAATATTTACAATATCACTTTCTTTTGAAGAATTAACAATCTCTTTTTCATAATTATTTAAAGTTTCTAAATTTAATGGTTCACTATTAAATAATTGCTCTAAACCTTTTCCCAAAGCTTTTCTTTTATTCTCCATCTCTTAAAATAACCTCCTTTGCCAAATTTAAATAAGCTTCAGCAGCTCTACTTAATGGATCGTATTCAATAATTGGTTCTCCATGACTAGGAGCTTCAACTAATCTTATAAGTCTTGGAATAATAGTATTAAATACTTTTTCTTTAAAGAATTTTCTAACTTCTTCAACTACTTCTAATCCTAAAACAGTTCTTGAATCTAAAAGAGTTAATAAAACCCCTTCTATCTTTAAACTAGGATTAAGTCTAGTCTGAGTCATAATTATTGCATTTAATAACTGAGTTATTCCCTCTAAAGCAAAAAACTCACATTGAACTGGTATTATTACAGAGTCACTACACACTAGTGCATTTGTTGTTAAAAGGCCTAGTGAAGGAGGACAGTCAATTATCACATAATCATATTTATCTTTTATTTCATCAAGGCAATTTTTCAATTGCTCTTTTGATTTAAATGTTTTATCTTCGGTAGTTTTAGCATATAACTCAATATCTACTCCAGCTAAATTAATTGTTGCAGGCAAAATAGAAAGATTAGTAAACTTTGTTTTAATAATAGCTTTTTTAATATCACAATTATCGATTAACACATCATATGCACTATAAGATATTTCACCTTTATTAATGCCCAACCCAGTTGTTGCATTACCTTGAGGATCTAAATCTATTATTAAAGTTTTCTTACCAAGTTTGCCTAAAGAAGCTGATAAATTTATACTAGATGTTGTCTTACCTACTCCACCTTTTTGATTAACTAAAGATATAATTTTTGTCATTTTATCACTGCCTTTTTCAATTCTCATATATATCTAATTTTATCATATATAAGATTAATTGTCTAAATGTTTTTATATAAAAAAAAGATTATTTTAAAATAACCTTCAAATATAACTATTTTAACAGTAATTTAAATTAATCTTCTTTCTTAATTTCTTCTTTATCCTCTTCAACCTTTTCAGATTTTTTTGAAAGTTTTCCAGTACTTACTAATTCATCAATTTCTTCTTTAGTAATTGTTTCTTTTTCTATCAACGTATCACTTAAAAGCTTAACCAATTTTTCATTATCTTTTAGAATTTTAGTAGCCTTTTTATAGCAATCGTTTACAATCTTTCTTACTTCTTGATCTATCTCTAAAGCAACAGCATCTGAGAAATTTCTAGATTTATTATAATCTCTACCTAAAAATACTCCTTCTTCTTTATGTTCAAATTGAACAGGTCCTAAGTCTGACATACCATATTCTGTAACCATACTTCTTGCAATTTTAGTAGCTCTAGAAAAATCATCTGATGCTCCAGTCGAAATTTCTCCAAAGAATAATTCTTCACTAACACGACCACCTAATAAACCTGTTATACTAGCTAACAATTCATCTTTAGTCATTATTGATATTTTTTCTTCTTTAGGAAGCATCATAGTATATCCACCAGCCATACCACGTGGAATAATAGTTATTTTATGTACTTCATTAGCATGCTCTAATTTAAGTCCTATAACGGCATGTCCTGCTTCATGTATTGAAACAAGTTTCTTTTCTTTATCAGTAATTTTTCTACTAGTTTTAGCTGGTCCCATTAATACTCTATCTGTAGCTTCATCGATTTCTTCCATACTTATTGCCTTTTTATTTCTTCTTACAGCTAACAATGCTGATTCATTAAGTAAATTCTCTAAATCAGCTCCACTAAACCCTGGAGTTCTTTTTGATAAATTTTCTAAATTTACTGAATCATCAAATATTTTATCTTTTGCATGTACTTTAAGTATAGCTTCTCTTTCTCTTTGATCTGGCAAACTTACAGTAACTTGTCTGTCAAATCTTCCTGGTCTTAATAACGCTGGATCTAAAACATCTGGCCTATTTGTAGCAGCTATAATGATTATTCCTTCATTTGCGCCAAATCCATCCATCTCAGTTAATAATTGGTTTAAAGTTTGTTCTCTTTCATCGTGTCCTCCACCTAATCCAGTACCTCTTTGTCTACCTACTGCATCTATTTCATCGATGAATATTAGACATGGAGCAGATTGTTTAGCTTGTTTAAACATATCACGAACACGACTAGCACCAACACCAACAAATAATTCAACGAAATCAGATCCACTTATGTAATAGAAAGGCACATTAGCTTCTCCAGCAACCGCTTTTGCAAGTAATGTTTTACCTGTTCCTGGAGGACCTACTAACAATACGCCTTTTGGAATTCTAGCTCCCAATTTTTGGAATTTTTTTGGATTTTTTAAGAAATCAATAAGTTCAGCAACTTCTTCTTTTTCTTCATTTAGTCCTGCAACATCTGTAAATCTTACTCGTCCACCATCTTCACTTAATTTTGCTCTGCTCTTTCCAAAATCCATTGAATTTTTATTGCCTCCAGAAATTTTAGAAAACAAATAGAACGTAGCAGCAATTAATAGAACAAATGGTACTACATTTATTAAAATAGTAACAATGCTAGAATTTTCAGGATTAGTGTTAGTCTCTATTTCAAATTCATTCTTATCGGCATAAGATAATATTCTGTCTAATACAGCTTCTGATAAAGGAACATTAACTTTAAAAATTTCATTTTTATCGTAATCTTTTAATTTACCAGTAAAATAATATACCCCCGCATTAGACTTCGGTGTAACTTCCATAGATTTTACACTATCTTTACTTAACTCATTCATTAATTCATCATAAGTTAATTCATTAACCTTAGTCTGACCAATATTATAAAATAATAGTGCTCCTAATATTACAAAAATTAATATAATATAAGGCATAGTTTGCTTTGTTACATTGTTTTTTTTCATATTATTCTCCTTTTTTTGTGTACTTTATTATTATATCATAAAACCTGCCATTAGAACAATCAAATTTACTTTTCTTTATACCTGGTATCCATAAAATATTATTATTGCTATCAGTTACAATCGGATATATATTTCTAATTGAACTTTTCAATTTTTCGTCAATAAAAATTCTACTAACCTTTTTTTGACCATTCATATTTTTTACCTCAATTTTATCATGTTCATTTCTAGTTCTAATTATAATAGGCAATTTTATTTCTTTACTGTTTAATTTTATTACATAATTGCTCTTTTCATTAGTTTCTTCAAGCAAAGAAAATTCTCCAATGCCTTCAATATCTAAATATTTATCAAATTTATATGAATATATAAAATCATTTTTATTCCCATTTAAAAATATCAATTTATTATATTCCTTTTTCACTACTAAATTTCTAGGTAACATTACCTTTTTAGATGAAGTATTATTAATTAAATTTAATATTAAATCAATATGTTTTTTATTTATTTCGGTAATATTTTCATTATAGATAATAAATAAAATCTTTTCTATTTCTTTCTTTTGAATATATTTATTTAAATCATTAAATTTATTTAAATCCAAAATTCTATCTTTATAATTATTTAGAATTTCTTTATCGACTTGTTCATCTATATATTTTTGAGCTTCATTTAATTCTTCACTAAAAGCTAAAAATTTTTTATGAACTAAAATATTTTCATTTTTTAAAATAGGTAAAATATCTAGCCTTATTCTATTTCTAGTATATTTTTTAGAATAATTTGAATCATCAATAACAAAAGGAATATCATTTTCCTTTACATAATTTTCTATTTCTTTTTTAGAATAAAATATTAAAGGCCTTACTAACAAATAATTATGAAACTTAGAAACTTTACTAAAACCTTTATATCCCCTTAAATTGCTACCTCTTATAATTCTCATCAATATAGTTTCAATTAAATCATCAGTATGATGTGCTGTAACTAATGTATTAATATTATATTTTTTTAATATTTTTTCAAAAAATGAATAGCGTTTTTCTCTGGCTTCTTCTTCTGTAAATTTATTATTTTTATAACCGTTTATTTTCATGCCTTCAAATATAATATTGTTACTTTTACAATATTTTTCTACAAATTTATATTCTTCGTCACTTTCTTTTCGCAAATTATGGTTTACATGTGCACAAACCACTTTATAACCATTAATATTTAATAAATGCAAAAGACACATAGAATCTGGTCCTCCAGAACAAGCAACAACAACTTTTTTTTCTATATTTAATGATTTTAAAAACTTTAAACTTTCTTTCATTTATATCACTTAACTTATATTATAATATTTAAAATATTTTTTCAATAGAAAAAGTCTTGTAAAAACAAGACTGTTGAAAACAAATTAACGTTTAGAAAATTGTGGAGCTCTACGTGCTTTTTTAAGACCATATTTTTTACGTTCTTTAACTCTTGGATCACGTTTTACAAATCCTTGAGATTTTAATATTTTTCTATATGAATCTTCACTAGTTGGATCAGTATTAGCATCGAATTCTAATAAAGCTCTAGTTATACCTAATCTTATTGCACCAGTTTGACCTGAAAAACCTCCGCCTTTTACATTAATTGTAATATCAAAAGTATTTTCATTATTTGTTGCAACTAAAGGTTGTTTTAAATCCATTACTAAAGTTTCAAAAGGCATATATTCATTAACATCTTTGCCATTAATAGTAATTTTTCCTGTACCAGGAGTCATTCTTACTTGAGCAACAGAACTTTTTCTTCTTCCTGTAGCTGTAAATATTTTTTTATCCATAGTCTACCTCCTAATCAATAGTTATACTAACTGGTTTTTGTGCACTGTGTTTGTGATCTGGACCAGCATAAACAAATAATTTTTTTACTGTACTTCTACCTAATCTATTATGAGGTATCATACCTTTAACAGCTCTTTCAACCATTTCAACAGGATAATTTTCTAACATTTCTTTAGCAGTACGCTCTCTTAATCCTCCTGGATATCCAGAATGGTTATAGTATACTTTGTCATTTAATTTATTTCCTGTTAATTTAACTTTATCTGCATTAACAATAATTACATAATCTCCACAATCAATATGTGGTGTATAAGTTACTTTATGTTTACCTCTTAAAATATTTGCTGCTTTAGTAGCTACTCTACCTATTGGTAAACCTTCAGCATCTATTACATACCAATTACGATTAACTGTTTCCTTTTTTTCCATATATGTTTTCATAATTTTTCCTCTCACTATTCTTTAATAGTTTAACTTCCCACATTAAAAAACCAAAGAATAAATAAAATGTACCATTTAAAATTATATGTTAGTTAACGTTAAAAGTCAAACATTTTTTACAATATATACACTTTTTTAAAAAAATAAAAGAATATATTAAAATATATTCCTAAATTTAGATTTTATATTACACTATTTACAATATCTTCATATTTTTTACCATGTGGAACAAGCTTTATAATTCTAGTATTTTCATCTACAACTTTAAACTTTATATCTAAACGTTCTTGAGGCAAAAAGTCTTCTATCATTTCAGACCATTCAATAATGCATACACCATCACTATTAAAGTAATCGTCAAAGCCTATATTTTCGTCGCCTTCCTCAAGTCTATATACATCCATATGATATAAAGGCATTTCCCCATTAAGATATTCCTTTACAATATTAAATGTTGGACTAGTAATGTTTTCTTCAAGCCCTAAAGATTTAGCGAAACCTTTAACAAATACTGTTTTACCACTTCCCAATTCACCATCTAAACAGATAATCATTCCTGGAAATTTTTCTGATTCGATGTTCTCAGCTAATTGCATTGTATCTTCTATATCCCTTGATGTAATTTTATAATCCATTCTTTATCACCTAAATTAATTATAAAAAAAAAATATAGTGATATCAATATTTTTTACTAATATTTACACATTTTATTTTATATCCCCAAAAAAAAGGCAAAAAAAAGGCGACTTCCTATTTTCGCTTTTCAACTATTTTCGGCGTTTTAGTGCTTAACTTCCTTGTTCGGGATGG
>CANQSL010000038.1 GCA_947626515.1 uncultured Bacilli bacterium | reverse complement strand
TAACATAATAATCATTGATAATTATGCAGATAAAAATGTTTTGGATATGATAAGAAACTTAAAAGTTGATATAACTATAATATGTAAAAATAATGATTTATTAAAAGAAATAGATATAAATAAATATCAAAAACAATATAAAAATCTAAAAGTAGTTTATAATAATGATTTTCATGATAGATATATTATATTAGATCAAAAAGAAATTTATCATTGTGGAGCATCTCTTAATTATTTAGGAAGCAAAACTTTTTCAATTAATAAATTAGAAGACAAAATGGTAAAAAACAGTTTAATGAAATACGTACTTGCGATTATAGAATAATATTCAGTTATTTGGTAAGTATAACCTGATCAAAATAAGTTACGCTTACAATATTTAGGAAGTAACTCTTCCATTTTTATCTTATGGTGGTAGTAGTTTACTTGTAAGTATGTTTAGTATTGGTATTATCTTAAATATTTCTAGGCAGTTATGAATTTGACAAAATGTTTTGTTTATGGTATCATAATGCGCGCAATGTTTAAAGGGGGTTAAAATGGTGCAAAGTGGTACAATTAATTATTTAAAAGTAAAAGAAGTAGAATCACAAAAATTAGAAAAAAAAGAAATTATAAAACAACTAAAAATAGATGATGCTATATTAAAAGAAAAAAATAATTGGTATAAAATTAATAATGAATTATCGTTTTTTAAAGAGAGAAATGATGCAAGGTTATTTGGCGAATGTCTATCTCAAGAAATATTTGAAAAAATGGGTATTGAAAGTGCTAAATATGAAATAATTTTATTAAATAAAAAATTAGGTTTAATTACATCTAATTTTCAAGATATAAATGATAATGATTATTTTGATTTATATAATTTATATAAAATAATTCCTTCATTAAATCATGGATATAATAAATATACATTGAAAAATTTATTAGAAAATATTTCTTATCAAGATTGGCATAATAAAAAAGAAATAATTCAAGAATTAATCGATAGATATATAGGTGATTGGGTTACACATCAAACTGATGGAAATCCTAGAAATATTATGTTTTCATATAATAAAAATGATAATACATTAAATGTAGCTCCATCTTTTGATAGAGAAAAATGTTTTGGAATTAATAGTGACTTTGATTCTAGAGTTACAAATAGTATATGGGTACCAGCAATTCCATATGAAGATCCTAATTTTAGAGAGAAACCATATGAAGCTGATACTAATATAGATGCAAATATATTGGGACTATTTTTAGATTATCCAGAAGAAACAATAAGAGCTTTTGAGAGAGTATTTAATGTTGATTATAATGAAATATTTAAAAAATATAATAAAAATTTATATCAATTTACATTGTCAAATAAAACAATTAACTATTTATGTGATATAATAGACAAGAAAAATAAAGAGAGAAAAAAAATACTATCTTTATAAACAGGAGAAAATATGTATTATAATGTATTGTTGAATTATAAAAAAATTAGAAGTCTTGGTAGAAAATCTAAATTAACATATGATAATGTAGGCAAATTAATAAGGATAGATAAAGAACATTTTGGCGAAAAAGATAATTGGTATTATATTGATGGTCTAATACAATATTTTAAAAAGAGAAATGATTCTAGAATTATAGGAGAATTATTGTCTGATTCTATATTAAAAATGCATGGATTTGTTCCAGCTGTTTATGAAATAGTTAATTTAAATAATTCTATTGGATTATTATCGCCCAATGTCAATAGGGAAAATTTTATATATGAAAGCGTAGCTACTATGCATAAATTATTTCCAAATATTTTAAATCAAATTCCAATAGATAGCAAAAGTATTACAATTAAGAAAATTTTAAATTTTATGAAAGATAAAGCTGCAAATTATGATGAATTAGAAGGCCAAATTATAAGAAAATATATTATTGACTGGTTTACTAATCAATTAGATTATAATATTAGAAATATGGTTTTTGAAAAAAATTCTGATGGAGATGTTAATTTAGCAAGAATAATAGATAGTGAATCTTCTTTTGGGGCAACGAAAAAAGGTCTTAATGATGACATTTCAAAGATTTGGATTCCTGCAATTCCAGCAGAGGATGAAGATTTTAGAACTGGACCATATAAACTTGGAGAATATGATGCTAATTTATTATGGATAATATTAGAATATCCAGAACATGCAATTCCACTGTTAACTGAAATAACGGATTCTAATTATACCTCGATTATAAATCAATATAAAAGAACATCATTTAGTAGCCAAATTGTTTTAGGTGACGATGCAATTGATTATTTAAAAAGATTTGTTGATAAAAAACAAGAAGAAGCAGAAAATATGAAAAAGATATTATAAATAGTTATATCTTTTTTTTATAAAATTTTATTTTAGTAACTTGGTTGTAACTTTAGTATAATATAATATTATTTGTAGAAAGGAGATTTTTAATATGGAAATATTAAAAGTTGAAAATTTAACAAAGATTTATGGAAAAGATACAACTAAAGTTGTTGCATTAGACAATGTATCATTTTCGGTAGAAAAAGGAGAATTTGTCGCTATAGTTGGTGCAAGTGGAAGTGGAAAGTCGACACTATTACACCTGATTGGAGGAGTAGATCGTCCAACTAGTGGTAAAGTCTTTATCGATGGAAAGAATATATATGATTTTGACGATGATAAACTCGCTATATTTAGAAGAAGACAAATAGGATTAATTTATCAATTTTATAATTTAATACCTATTTTAAATGTTGAGGAAAATATTACATTGCCAGTTTCTTTAGATAATCGCCAAATAGATAAAGAATTACTAAATAATTTATTGAAACTCTTAGGTTTGCAAAATAGAAAAAATCATCTTCCAAACGAATTATCTGGAGGGCAACAACAAAGAACGAGTATAGGGAGGGCTCTAATTACTAATCCTGCTTTAATTCTTGCTGATGAGCCAACAGGAAATCTAGATTCTAAAGCGAGTGATGAAATAGTAGCTTTACTTAAAAAATCCAACAAAGAACTAAATCAAACTATTATTATGATTACACATAATATGGAGATAGCAAAATTTGCCGATAGGATAATAAGATTAGAAGATGGGAAAATTACCTCGGAGGTATAAATATGAATTTACTTAATAAATTGACAATAAAAAATTTAAAGTTAAATAAAAAAAGAACATTAGTAACTATTATTGGAATAATGCTTTCTGTTGCACTTGTAACAGCTGTAGCTTCGATTTACTCTAGTGGTATAAAATCTCTAATTAGTTTTGAAACATATGAAAAAGGTAATTTTCATGTAGCATATTATGATGTTCCTATCAAAGACTTAGATATATTTAAAAATAATAGAGAAATAGAAAAGTTAAATTTAACTAAAAATATAGGTTATGCTAAAATTAACTCTAAAAATAAAGATAAACCTTATGCTTTTGTAAAAGCATTTACTAAAAGTTCATTTGAAAATTTATCTATAAGATTGATTGAAGGAAGGCTTCCAAATAATGAAAATGAAATTGTTATACCAAGTCACTTAAAAACAAATGGTAGATTAGAACTTAAAGTTGGTAGTGAAATAACGTTAGATATTGGATCACGTTATTCATTGGATGAAAATATTATTTTAGGACAAAGCAATCCATTTCAACAAGACAATGAAGATATAAAAGATACGACTAAAAAAACTTATAAAATTGTTGGTATTATAGAAAGACCAGCTAGTAATATTGAAGTTTATTCTGCACCAGGATACACGTTCTTAACACTTATAGATGAAGAAAAATTAAGTGAAGATGTAGATGTTTATGCAAGATATACAAAAGATGGTGTGCATGATGCTTATAAACTTACTGCAAATATTTTAGGAGTTAATGATGATTTATTTATTAAATATTATAATGGTACTGCAACATATAATGAAATAGAAAAATATATTAATGAAGAAATAGCAAAAGAAAAATATGTTATTGATATAAACACGTATTTAATTAAATTAGAGACAGATCCTTTAGGATTGAGTAGTACAGGAGGATTAGCAATTGTTGCAGGAATTGTAATAGGAATCATCCTATTAACATCTATATTCTGTATAAAAAATAGTTTCGATATTTCAATTACGGAAAAAACAAAACAATATGGAATGTTGAGAAGTATAGGAGCAACTAAAAAGCAAATAAAAAGAAATGTTTTTTATGAAGCAACTATTTTGGGATTAATAGGTATACCACTTGGAATACTATTGGGCTTTATTGCCTCATATATACTTATTATCATAAGTAACTATTTTTTAAGAGACAGTCTTGCTATAGGAATAAATTTAAAATTTTCATTTTCATTAATCGCAATAATAATAGCAATTATACTAGGAATAATTACAATCTATTTTTCAGCACTTAGAAGTGCAAGGAGAGCTTCAAAAATATCTCCGATAGATTCAATTAGAAATAGTGCTAATATAAAAATAAATTCCAAAAAAATTAAATCACCAAAATACATCAAAAAAATATTTAGCATTGGTGGTGAAATATCATATAAGAACTTAAAAAGAAATAAGAAAAAATATAGAACTACAGTTATTTCTATTGTTGTATCAGTATTTGTATTTATTGCTTTATCTAGTTTTATGGGTTTAGCATTTGAAGCAATAGAAAATGAATTAAAAATTTCTGAATATAATCTTTCTTTATCTTCAACTGATTTTGCCAAAGAAGAAAGTTATAATAAATATCTTGCCACGACTAAATTAGATAATATTGAAAATTATACAATATTAAGGGAAATAGGATTTAATTATAAAAATCGCAAATTAAATCCGGAATATATTGAATTTTTAAATCTAAGATTAAATGATGATATTGAAAAAAATGCATCGACATATATTAATATTTATGCATTAGGTAGTGAACAATATAAAAAATATATTAATGATTTAGGATTAAACTACGATGATATAAAAGATAAGGGTATTTTGATGGATTATTTAACTGTTGGTTATCAAAAAATTGATAATACCAAAAAAGAAAAATCTAAAATGGTTTATAAAACTTTAAGATATACGGCTTTTAAAGTAGACGATATTTTAAAGGGTACATTAGAAAATGAAAAAGATTTTCAATTAGAAATTGGTTATATTACTGATAAAAAACCATTTGGCTTAAAAAATTATCAAAACACTTATTTAGTTGTAAGCGAAGAATTATTTAATCAAATATATGATATTGAACATAAAAATTTAAATATATATTATAAATCTAATAACGCAACTAAATTACAAGATGATATTGATGAATTATTAAAAAATGAAAATTATAATTTAAATAATTCAGAAGAAAATGTAAAAATGATGAAAAATTTATATACATTAATAGGAATATTTCTTTATGGATTTATAATAGTCATAACATTAATAGGTATTACAAATATTTTTAATACTATAACTACTAATATGGAATTAAGACGTAGTGAGTTTGCAATGCTAAAATCTATTGGAATGACAAAAAAAGAATTTAATAAAATGATTAGATTAGAAACTTTCTTTATGGGTATAAAGTCTTTGATTTTTGGACTACCAATTGGATTAATCTTATCTTACCTAATTTATTATTTCTTGGGAAAAGATTCAGGATTACCTTATAAATTACCATTATTAGCTATTATAATATCTATTACAGCTGTATTTCTTTTAATATCTTTAATAATGAAATATTCAATGAGTAAGATAAATAAACAAAATACTATAGAAACAATTAGAAATGAAAATATTTAATTAGTGAAGGGGTTAAAGCCCCTTTAAATATGTTATAATTTATTAAAGAGGAGAAACATTATGAATATTTTGCTAATTGAAGATAATATATCGATTATTAAAGGTTTAACTTTTTCTTTTGAAAAAAATAATCTTAATTTAATATCTAAAACTAATATAAAATCATCAAAAGAATATTTAACTAATAATAAAGATATAGATTTGATTATATTAGATATAACACTACCAGATGGAAATGGAATTAATTTATATCAAGATGTAATAAAAAATTTAAATATACCTACAATCTTTTTAACAGCAAAAGATGAAGAAGAGACAATTGTTAAATGTTTAGAGATTGGTGCAGAGGATTATATAACTAAACCATTTAGTACAAAAGAGTTATTAGTAAGAGTAAATAAAGTATTATTGCGAATAGAAAAGAAAAGTTTGATTAAAGTTAAAGATATAACTTTTAATTTAGATAAAGCAATATTATATAAAAATGAAGATCAAATTGAATTAACCGCATTAGAATTAAAATTAGTAAATTTACTTTTTAATAACTTTGGAAAAGTTGTAAATAGAAATGTTATTCTTGATAAAATATGGGAATGGACAGGCAATTACGTTGATGATCATACAATTACCGTATATTTTAAAAGAATAAGAGAAAAAATAGGAACAGATATTATAAAGACTGTAAAGGGCATGGGATACAGAATAGATGAAGAATAAAGTTGAATTAAAAAATTTTTTGTTAAAAATTTTAATTGTTTCATTATGTTTAACATTAGTAATCCTTATAACAAATATTTATGAATATCAAGTATATAAAAAAAACTTTAATATGAAAATTAATAGTATAGTCAACAGTTTGCAAGTAAAATATCCTAATTTAACTGAAAAAGAAATAGTTAATATTTTAAATAGTAAAGGAGATGTTGAATCTACTGTATTAAAAAAATATGGTATTAATTTAAGCAATAAATCAATAATAATAGAAAATGATAATAAATATTATGAATTTCTAATACTTAACATTTCTATATTAGTTTTAGGAATTGCATTTCTAATTGCTTTATTTATGTTGTATCTTAAAAAAAGAGAACAAGATATTAAAGATATTACTAAATATATAGAACAATTAAATAAGAAGAATTACAGTTTAAAAATAGATTCTAACACAGAAGATGATTTATCAATATTAAAAAACGAAATATATAAAACAACAGTTATGTTAAAAGAAATAGCAGATATATCAAAAAAAGATAAACTTAATTTAAAGAAATCTTTAGAAGATATATCACATCAGTTAAAAACTCCATTGACTAGTATTTTAGTTATGTTAGATAATTTAATAGATGATCCAGATATGGTAAAAGAAACAAGAGAAGATTTTATAAAAGATATAAAAAGAAATGTTACTAATATTAACTTTTTAGTACAAACTATTTTAAAATTATCTAAGTTTGATGCTAATACAATTCATTTTACAAAATCAAAAAATTTAATAAAAGATATTTTAAGGGAAGCAAACAAGAATGTATCTACTTTATGTGATTTAAAAAATATTAAATTAAATATTAATGGAGATAATGAAGCTGAAATAAATTGTGATTTCATGTGGCAAGTTGAAGCTATAACAAATATAATTAAAAATTGTGTAGAACATTCTTCTTTAAATAGTAAAATTGATATTTCATATGAGAAAAATAATGTATATTCTATTATAACTATTGAAGATTATGGAGATGGGATTGATGAATATGATATAGCACATATTTTTGAAAGATTCTATAAAGGAAAAAATGCTTCTTCTGAAAGTATAGGAATAGGTTTAGCTTTATCTAAAGCAATTATAGAAAATGATAATGGTACTATTTATGTTGAATCAAATAAAAGAGGTACTAAGTTTACAATTAAATATTTAATAATTTAATATGAGACTATATTAATAGTTTTTTCTTATTAAAAAATTATTGATAGTATAACTATTTATTATGTTTTAAATAAAGTAAAATTATAATATACCCCCTTATTTTTAATTTTAGTTTTTTATAATATAATAATGTTGGAGGTTTTAAATGGAAGAAAAAATATGTCATCATAGAAAAAAACATAAAGGGAAAAAAGATATAGAAATGTTAAATAATCGTCTAAATAGAATAGATGGACAAATAAAGGGTATAAAAAGAATGATAAATGAAGATATTTATTGTAATGAAATTCTAATACAATTATATGCAGTAGAGAAGGCTGTTAGAAATTTGTCGAATATAATATTAGAAAATCATTTATATAGTTGTATTACTGATGATCTAAAAGAAGGTAAGATTGAATCGATTGATGAAATTGTAAATTTATTTAAAAGATTTAACAGATAAGGAGAATGCATATGAAAAAAATTCAATTAAAAGTAAATGGTATGGTATGTAATGGTTGTGAAGATAGAGTTAAAAATACATTAAAAAATATAGATGGAATAACAAAAGTTAATGCTAATTATAAAAATGGAATTGTAACAATTTTATTAAAAAAAGATGTAGAAAAAAATATATTAATAGAAACAATAAAAAATCTTGGTTATGAAGTCTTTGAGGAAGATTAAAAATGCAAAAAATTATTTTAAAAATTGAAGGTATGAGTTGTTCAGCTTGTTCTAATCATATTGAAAAATATTTGTCTAAACAAAACGGCATTATTGACGTTTCAGTTAATCTTGTTTTAGGACAAGCACTTATTCACTATGAAGATAATATAGATATTGAAACAATTGGTAAGTATATTAATGAATCAGGATATAAATATGCTGGAATATATGATGAACATGAAGAAAATAAAAAAGATAATAATAAAGTTTGGTTAATTTTGTTAGGAATTTTAATAATTATAATTATGTATATTTCTATGTCACATATGATACATTTGCCAAATATACCAATTTTAAATATGGAGAAATATTCTGTAAATTATGCAATATGTTTATGCCTATTATCATTGCCATACCTGATATATGGTAGAGATATTATATTTAATGGTATCAAAAATTTAATGAAAAGACATGCTAATATGGATACTTTAGTATCTTTAGGTGTATTAGTAAGCTTTATATATAGTTTTTTAAATATGATATTTATTATATTAGGAAATAAAGTATTAGTAAAAAATTTATATTTTGAGTCTGTATGTATGATTATTTTATTTATTAAACTTGGAAGATATATTGATAAAAATAGTAAAGAAAAAACAAAGGATGCTTTAAAAGATCTTGTTCAAGTGACACCAGAGATAGCGTTATTAAAAAGAAATAATGAAGAAAAAGAAGTTACTATTGATGAAGTTAAAGTTGGAGATATTTTAATTGTTAAACCTGGAATGAAAGTTGCTGTTGACGGTATTATTGTAAAAGGAACTTCTCATTTTGATGAATCATTTATAACTGGAGAATCTAAACCTGTCAAAAAAAATGTAAGCGATAAGGTTGTGGCTGGAGCTATTAATTTTGATGGCATAGTAGAATATAAAGCTGAAAAAATAGGACCAAAATCAACAATATCTGAAATGGTTCACTTGGTACTTGAAGCAAGCAATTCTAAAATGCCAATATCTAAAATTGCTGATAAAGTAAGTTCATACTTTGTGCCAATAATATTAATAATAGCTTTTTTAACTTTTATTACATATCTTTTTTTAGGAGCTTCATTAAATGTATCTTTAGTTCATATGGTAACTGTATTAGTAGTTGCTTGTCCTTGTAGTTTAGGACTTGCATCTCCTCTTGCAATTGTTACATCAATAGGAGCTTCTGCTAAAAGTGGAATTTTGATAAAATCAAGTGAAACTTTAGAAGTTGCATCTCATATTGATACAGTAGTTTTTGATAAAACAGGAACTTTAACTTATGGAAGTTTAAGCGTAAGCAAACTATATAATTATTCAAAATATGATGATAAAAAGTTACTAAATATTATTGCTAATATTGAAAGTAATTCTACACATCCAATATCAAAAGCTTTTAATAAATATAAAATAAGTGAATTAAATGTTTCTGATTATAAAGAATTATCTGGAATAGGCGTTTCAGCTAAAATCAAAACAAAGAGGTATCAATTAGGTAATAATAAAATTATAAAGAGTATCATAAATAGTCATAAAGAAGATGAAGAAGAACTTTCTATTTCTGGTAATAGCATTGTTTATATAGTGGAAGATGAGACAATTATTGGATTAGTTGGAATAAAAGATATAATAAAAAAGGAGTCTAAAAAAACTATAAACAAATTAAAAGAT
This sequence comes from uncultured Bacilli bacterium, assembly GCA_947626515.1. Taxonomy (GTDB): domain Bacteria; phylum Bacillota_I; class Bacilli_A; order RF39; family UBA660; genus UMGS1124. Next base: position 3,440 of record CANQSL010000038.1, on the reverse strand, counting down.
TTAGGATTAGATATTGTTATGCTTACTGGAGATAATGAAAAAACAGCCAAAATTATTGGCAATTATTTAAATATAGATAATATCGTTTCAAATGTAATGCCAAGTGATAAAACAAAGTACATTAAAAAATTACAAGCATTAGGCAAAAAAGTTGCAATGGTAGGGGATGGAATCAATGATGCTCCGTCTTTAGCTACTGCTGATATTGGAATAAGTTTTAAAAATAGTACGGATATAGCAACTAATTCATCAAATGTAATCATTACAAATGATAACATTTATGAGATAGTAACATTTTTATTGATTAGTAAAAAGACTCTTAGAAACATAAAACAAAATCTATTCTGGGCATTTTTTTACAATATATTAATGATTCCTTTAGCAATTGGATTATTTAAAAAAATTGGTTTAGAAATAAACCCAATGATAGCGAGTGCATCTATGATGCTTTCTAGTTTGTGCGTTGTATTTAATGCATTGAGATTGAGAAAAATAAAATTATAAGTTTAAATTTACTTTTAGTATTTTCACTAAAAGTTGAATTAAAATTTATATTTTTTTATATATAGAAAAATATATTATTTTTAGTGATTTTAATATTCTTACAAGAAAATTTTATGTAATAATTATAAAAATAAATTATCTAAAAGTTGAAAAAAATAGTTCAAAATACGATTTTTATGAAATTAAACTTATGGTATACTATAATTAAATAAAGAGAAAAAGATAATAAAAAGTATTATTATATTAAATAAAGAAGGTAATTGCTTTGAAAATAGCTGATTTAAAAAAAGAGTATGATAAATTACAAGTTAAGTATGGAGATAAAAAATTAGATTCGATTTATAATGGAGGGTGTGAAGAAAATCCAGATATTTGTTTTGTTTTTATGAATCCTACAGGAAAAAATATAGCAAGCAATAAGTCATGGAAAGGAAGAAAGTCGCCGTGGCTTGGAACAAAAAATATATGGAAATTGTTTTATAAAGTTAATTTATTAAGTGAAGAAACATTTAACAAAATTCAAGAAAAAAAACCTAAAGATTGGGATTATGAATTTTGTGATTATGTTTATGAAGAAATAGCAAACAATAAAATATTTATTACTAATTTAGGAAAATGTACACAAACTGATGCAAGACCTTTATCAGATGATATTTTAAAAAAATATCTTGATTTATTATTTAAGGAAATAGATATAATTAAACCAAAAGTGATTATTACTTTTGGAAATCAAGTTAGTTCCATTATTTTAAATAAAAAAATTTCAGTATCTGAAAATAGAAAAATATGTCATGAAATTGAAATTAATGAAAATACATATAAAGTTTATCCTGTTTACTATCCGGTTGGAAATGGTATATTTAATATGGATAAATCAATAGAAGATATAATATGGATAATAGAAAATGAAATAAAGGAATTTATTTAGTAGAAAATATTAAATATAACTTAATTTAAATGGTACAGGTGGTATGAATAAATATGACAAATTACTATGATTCGATTGAAAAAAATTATAACATTAAAAGAAGAAATTAGAGATGTAAAAGTTGCGGAAGCTTAAAAATATTACAATAAAGTAGGAGAATTCTTACTTTTTTTATTCGGGAAAATAAAATCTTTAGAAATAGATGTTAATATGTAAATGCTTTAAGTATCTAAAAAAGTTAAAAGAATATGGTATAATATTATCTGAAAAAGTTTTCTTATATTATAAAGGAACTGATAAATAAGAAAGTAAAAATGGTGATTAAGTATGAAATATAATATGAATTTAAATAATGAGCCATTTAATCGCATAAAGGATGGAACAAAGACGATAGAAATGAGATTAAATGATGAAAAAAGACAATTATTGAAAGAAAAAGATTTTATTGAATTTACGAATAGAACTACATTGGAAACTATATTGGTTGAAATAGTAAAATTGTATAAATATCCGAATTTCGAAGAGTTATATAAACATTTTGATAAAGTATCGTTAGGGTATGATAAAGATGATATTGCAGATCCTAAAGATTTAAAAAAATATTATTCTAAGGAACAACAAGAAAAATACGGAGTTATTGGAATAGAGATAAGAACAGTAGAAAAAGGAAAGTGATTTAAATGGATACCCGACAAAATCAGGCAAACATAAACTTGTTGATTACGTTTTAATTAAGAATACTTCTAAAGTCTTATAAAATAAGGAAAATCTTGAATATTTTGAATGAACTAAAAGCAGAAATAGTTAAAACTATAATTGATTCAATTCGATTGTCGTATAAAAGGAGGTAAAATTTATGCCAATACTTAAAGCATCTGCAAGTCATTTAAATTATGATGATATTTTGCAATTAGATTGCTGTTTTTCTGTATGTCACATAAACTATGATAATTCTCCAATATTTAATGAAATAGATGGAAAAACTATTGCAACAAAGTCTAGAAAAAACAGTTCGTCATGTATTAAAAAAGTTAATGATGTGATTGGCAATTTACATGCATTTAATGGTACAGAGAAAAATTATAAAAGCAGTGATAGAATATCATTGTGGAAAGTATATTGGTTTGAATATGTAAATGTTTTTGATAATCTTATTGTATCACTACCGAAATCAATAGTAACAGTTTATATAGGCAGACATGCAATAGAAATCGGTTTGAAATATTTGTTATTGAAAAAAACAGGGCAAGTGGTAAAAGAACATGATTTAGGAAAGCTATCTGAATTGTTATATTCAAAGTATAATATTAAAGATAGTTATATGAAAGATGTTGATACATTCTGTGAGTTATATTGTAAATACATTGAAGGCGAAAATGTAGAATATTTTAGATATCCTGAATATAAAAATAATAATTTTTTTGCAGGGAATTGTTTAGATATAAATTGGATTTCATATAATTTTATGTTAGTAATTTTAAAATTAATACATTTCGCAGGATTAGATGATGAAATATAAAGTCATTAAAGTATAAAAATTTATGGATATTGGATTAATTATTTTTGGCTTAGGTTACTATAGAGGGATAGGTTATTTAATTTACTATTTTATAAAAAAGAAAAATATAAATAAACGAAAAGATGAAAGGAATTTATTATGAATTTAAAAAAATTAACTTTAGAAGAATATCAAAAACGCCAAGACAAATCGTATTTAGAAGAATGTTTAGAAAACAATACAGTTGAATATTATATTGTTGATTATAATGGCGAAGAACATGAATTTTTCTTTTATAAAAATCAGGATATAGCTAATATGTGTGTAGAAGAAAAGTCACTAAATAGCTGCCGAAATTATATACAATAAAAGTTAGAATTATAAAGATAAAGGAGTAATGATTTTAGATGAGTATAATTACAAGTGCCAGTGGTTCATCATGTTGGAGAGGATTAGATTATTATAAAAGTAAAAAAATTAAAAATATAAAGAAATTAAATAATAACGAAT
>CANQSL010000037.1 GCA_947626515.1 uncultured Bacilli bacterium | reverse complement strand
GTATACCGAACGGTACGTACGGTGGTGTGAGAGGGACAAATTTATAAACTATTATAAATTTTCTCTACTCGATTGTATTATTAAGATTTTTTTTGTATTATTTTAATAAAAGTTTTATAATAATGGGTATATGTTCTATTAGGAGGAATTTATGGCTTATATTGAATTTAACGATGTTTCTAAAAAATATAAAATGGGTGAAATTGAAATTAAAGCGCTCGATAAAGTTTCATTCAAAATCGATAAAGGTGAGTTAGTTGTAATTTTGGGTCCAAGTGGTGCTGGGAAAACAACAGCATTAAATTTATTAGGTGGTATGGATTTAGTATTTAGTGGAAAAATTATAGTAGATGGTAAAAATATAGAAAAATTAAATGGAAGAAGTTTAACTAAATATCGTAGAAATGATATAGGTTTTGTTTTTCAATTTTACAATTTAATACAAAATTTAACTGCATTAGAAAATGTTGAATTAGCAGTACAATTGTGCAAGGATCATTTAGATCCTAAAAAGATATTAGAAAATGTAGGTTTAAAATCAAGAATGAATAATTTTCCTTCTCAGCTTTCTGGTGGGGAGCAACAGCGAGTTTCTATTGCAAGAGCTATAGCGAAAAATCCTAAATTATTATTATGTGATGAACCCACGGGCGCTTTGGATTATAAAACTGGTAAACAGATTTTAAAATTATTAGAAGATGTTGCAAGAAAGGAATCAATTACTGTAATAATTATTACACATAATTCTGTAATAGCTGATATGGCTGATAAAGTCATTAAGTTTAATAGTGGAAAAGTTGTAGATGTCATAAATAATAAGAAACCAAAATCAATAGATGAGATAGAGTGGTAATATGAAAAACAGATTATTATTAAGCAATTTTAGAAAAATAATTAGCAATAAAAAAAGATTTATATCACTTATGTGTATGGCTTTATTAGGTGTTGGTTTTTTTGCTGGTATAAAGGCTACTAGTCCAGATATGGAGCATACTTTAGAAAAATATTTAAAAAAAAGTAATTTTTATGATTTAGAAATTGTTTCTAATGTAGGATTAACAGAAGATGATATTCGTGCTATAGATGAACTTGATATTGCTAATGAAATAAATGGTTCAAAAAATATATATTATACTTTTTCTTATAAAAAAACAGATAAAATATTTAATATAATAAGTTTAACTGATATAAATAATGTTATCTTAAAAAGTGGAAATTTACCTTCAAAGGATGATGAAGTAGTTTTAGAAGAAAAATTATTGGATGACTTAAATTTTAAGATTGGCGATACTATAAAAATAGATAGTGAATTTTTAAAAAATCAAGAATATAAAATTGTCGGTATTGTTGAAAGTCCTCTTTATTTTACGGGTTTTAAAAATTCTAATACAGGTAGTTGGGATTATTATTTATATGTATTAGAAGATTCTTTTAAATCTGATTATTATACTAGCATTTACATAAATTTAAAAAATTCAAATGATTTAGAAACTAATAGTGAAAAATATTTAAATAATATAAATTTAGCAGTTGATAAAATTAAAGATATAGAAGATGAGAGAAATGAAATAAGATATGATCAATTATATAGTGATACTATTAATCAAATGAAGAAATATAATTTAGAAATAAATTATGATGACTTTGTAAATCCTAAATGGTTTATTTATGATAGATTAGATAATAATGCATATAAAACTTTTATTGATTCAAAAGAGAGTATAAAACAAATTGGAAGCGTGTTTCCTTTAATATTTTATTTGGTAGCAATATTTATAAGTTTAATTTCTATGTCGAGAATGGTTGAGGAAGATAGATTGGAAATTGGTACTTTAAAAGGTTTAGGTTTTTCTAATATTCATATTTATTCACGATATTTAATATATTCTTTTTCTGCGACTTTGTTTGGAGGAATAATAGGGTCTATAATAGGTATTAATATTATTCCAAGAATTATATGGAGTATATATCAAACTTTATTTATTATGGATGGTTTTGTTGCTGAATTTAATGTTTTGTATAGCTTAATAGGGTTATTTATTGCAATTATATTAATATGTGGAGCCTCACTTTTAACGGCATATATTGTATTAAAAGAAAAACCAAGTGAATTGTTGAGACCAAAAAGTCCAAAAATTGGTAAGAGGATTTTTATTGAGAAATTTAAATTTTGGAAAAAGTTGCGTTTTTCTACAAAAATTTCAATAAGAAATATATTTAGATACAAAAAAAGGATAATAGTTACAATTATAGGAATAGCAGGATCTACCGCTTTATTATTAGTAGGATTTGGATTAAAAGATTCAATCCAAGATATAGTAAAATTTAATAATAATGTATTCGTTTATAATAAAATGATATCATTAAAGGGGACAGATGATGATGAACTTGAAAACAAATTAGAAGAAAATAAGAATATTACCAATATTGTAAAAACTTATTATAATACAATTAATATATATAATAATGATTTAGAATCATATTCAGTTAATCTTATTGTTCCAGACAATTTAAATAATTTAAGCGAAGTTATAAAATTAAATAATATTAATGACGATTATAAACAAATAAAATTAAAAGATAATTATGTTGTATTGAGTCAAAAACTTGCTAAAAGGATGAATGTTTCAGAAGGGGATTCAATTCAAGTATTAATAAATGATAAATATATGAAAATAAAAATATCTAATATAGCGGAAAATTATATTAACGATTATATTTATATGACTAAAGATACTTATAAAAGTTTATTTGAAGAATATAACTATAACGTATATTTTTTAACAGTAAATGATAAATATGACAAAGAATATGATGATGAAATAATGAATTTAGATATTGTATCAAATGTTATAGACAAAAGTACAACAACAAATATTGTAGATGACTTAATGAGCTCTTTAAATTCTGTTGTATTAGTTTTAATAGTATCTTCAGCAATGCTTGCATTTGTAATATTGTATAATTTATCATCAATAAATATAAGTGAAAGAAAAAGAGAAATATCTACATTAAAAGTTTTAGGCTTTTACGATGAAGAAGTTGACCATTATATAACAAATGAGAATTATTTTATTACAGTAATAGGTATATTAATTGGATTATATTGTGGTTTATATTTATGTCATTATGTTATAAGTACATGTGAAGTAGATAGTGTAATGTTTATTAGGAAAATTAATTTATTTAGTTATATTATTAGTTCTATAATTTCTATTATATTTACAATTATAGTAAGTAAAATAACTCATTATAATTTAAAAAAAATTAATATGGTTGAATCATTAAAATCAAATGAATAGGGTCTTTATTAGAAGTCCTTATTATTTTTTAGATATAATCTTTAAAATTAATTAAAAATTTTATATAATTAATTAAGAGGTTATTATGAGTAGTAATTTATTAATACATTTACCACATACGTCTTTATATTTGCCAAAAGAATTTTATGATAATTTAATTGTTGATAAAAATTTTATTGAAGAAGAAAATATATTTGTAAGTGATTATTTAATTGATATATTTGTACCAGATAATTTTGAGAATATAGTCAAAGCTGAAGTATCGAGATTGTGTTGTGATGTAGAAAGATTTTTAGATGATTCTTTAGAAGAAATGTCTAAATTAGGAATGGGTGTTATATATGAAAAGGATTCTAATGGCAATCAATTTATAAACGTTACCCCTCATTATAAAAAAGAAATTATTAAAAAATATTATCTACCTCATCATAAAAAATTAAATGAAATGTCTTCAAAAATTTTAAAAAGTCACAATATTTGTAATATCATAGATTTACATAGTTTTAGTGATGATTTTGTTTTTAAAGTATTGGGTAAAAAGAACTCTCCAGATATATGTATTGGTACGGATAAATTATTTACAAATAAGGACTATAAAGAACTTATTATAAATCATTTTTTAAAATGGAATTATACAGTATTAGAAAACTATCCATATAAAGGTACAATAATACCAAATGATTTTATTAATAAAAATAATAAAGTTAATTCAATAATGATAGAGATTAATAAAAGAATATATTTAGATAAAAATAAAGAACTTAATTTGAAAAAAGTAAAGAAATTAAAAAAATGTATGAATGAACTTTATGAAAAAATAGATAAGATGGGTGATTAGTGTGTTTGATTATAAAATAATAAATAAAAAACATTATTATAAAAATAATAAATCTATAGATATAAAAATTTTAAGTGATTTACATTACTGTTCATCTTTTCCAGATAAAAAATTAGATATAATTGAAAAAAAATTAGATGAAAGTAAAACAGATTATATAATTATTGCTGGTGACTTTATTGATAGTACGGGCTTTTTAACAAATGATATTGAAAAAAGAAAAAATTTAATTAAATGGTTAACAAAAATTTGTAATAAATATAAAGTTATTTTGACTTTAGGAGGACATGACTATTCTTTTAAAGATAAAAATGGTTGGAAAGAAGAAGTTAATAAAGATTTTTTTAAAGAATTATCATTAATAAAAGGCTTAACTTTATCGTTTAAAAAATTAAAATATGAAGATGAAAATGTGATTATTTATCAAATCGATCTTCCTTTTAAATATTATAATAATGATAAAAGAGTTGAGGATAAAGAACTCTTATTAGATTTCTTAAATAAAAGACAAGAAGAAATAAAAAAATTAAATAAAGAAAAAATAAAAATATTGGTATGTCATTCTCCAATATATTTAACGGATTTGGATGTTTTAGAATATTTGAAAGATTTTGACTTCTTTGTTTCAGGTCATATGCATAATGGAGTGGTTTTTCCCATATTTGATAAACTATTTGATATATTAATAGGAAAGAATGTAGGAATAATATCACCAAATAGACATTTATTTCCAAAGAATGCGCGAGGCGTAAAAAGTATATTTGTGGATAATAAAAGAATAGATTTAATAATATGTGGTGGACTCGTAAAAATTCAAGAGTGTACTGGACATTTGCAACCATTAAATCATTTTTTTCCAATGCAGATGGATGAAATTATAATTACCGATGAAAATGTGAATAAAAAATAAAAATATCTCCAATAATATTATTGGAGGATTTTTTATGAAAAAAGAAAATGAAGTTAATGTTTTAGATGAATTAAATAAAGGTGCAACAATGGGAATGGATGCCATACATTTTGTTTTGGATAAAGTTGAAGATGAGGATTTTAAAAAGTTATTAAATGAACAATATAATGATTATGAAAATATTTCCAACAGGATATGTGAATTATATCCAGAATATAGTGAAAAAAAACCACATGAAACAAATGCAATGAACAAAATGATGACTTGGTATGGAATTGAAATGAAAACTATGCTTGATGATAGCTCATCAAAAATTGCAGAGTTAATATTACAGGGAACGAATATGGGAATAATTGAGGGAAGAAAATTATTAAATCATAAAAATACGGAAGAGGAAGTAGAGTTAATAGCTAAAGATTATGTAAAATTTCAAGAAGATGCAGTTGAAAAACTTAAGAAATTCTTATAGAAAATATATTTTAATTAATATATTTTTTTTGTTATAATTTCATTGGTGATTATATGATAGTTCTTATAGGTTCAAAAAATAAAATTAAAATAGAAGCTGCCAAAGAAGCTTTAAAAAATTATTTTGATGATTTTAAAATTATTGGAGTTGATGCAAAATCCAATGTAAATGATAATCCTGTTGATAAAGATGTTTATAATGGAGCTAAAAATAGGCTAAAGAATTTAAAAATTTATGCAGATAAAAATAAAATAGATGTTGATTTATATATGAGTGTAGAAGCGGGTATGATTAATTTATATGATAATAGTATATTTATTCATATTGTATTTATAGAAGATAAATTTAATAATTTAAGTTTTGCAACGTCTTCATCATTTCCAATACCTATTAATTTAAATGATAAAGTTAGTAAATTTGGGTTAAGCAAAATATTAAATAGTACTTTTAATTTGACTGACTCAGATCATTTTGAAGGAAGTGTAAATTATTTAACTAAAAATATTTTAACTAGAAAAGACATTATAAAAGATGCGTTTATTATGGCTTTAACAAAATATATTAATGGAGAAAATTGGAAAAATTAATTTTTTTTAAAAAAATTTAAAAAAAGGGTTGACAAATTATTATGTTTTTAATAAAATGTTAGTAACAGATGCAGAGAAGCATCTTTAAAAAAACATTTGTTAATAATAAAAAGTTAAAAACAAAAAAAGAAAGAAGGAAAATAAAATGACAAATAAAAACAAATTAGAAATTTTAAAAGACTTGAGAGATTATACAAAGGCATTATTTATAGTAGATATGAATAATGGATTTGTAAATTTTGGAAATATGGCGAATCCAAAATATAATGATTTAGTACCTGAACAATTAAAACTTATCAATAAATTTAGAACAGAAGAAGAATTAGTTGCTTTCGTATTAGAGGCTCATAAAAAAAATGCTGTAGAATTTAAAACTTATCCAGAACATTGTGTTAAGGGAACTACTGAGGCATTATTAATACCTGAATTTATTTTAGAAAAAGATAAACCTAATACAAAAATATATACTAAAAATTCAACATGTGGAATTTTTAATAAAAATATCCAAAAAGATATTAGAAATGCTAAAAATTTAAGAGAAATTGTAATTGGAGGCGTATGTGGAGATATTTGTGTAATAGATTTAGCGAGACCTATGGCAAAATATTTTGATGAAATAAATAGAGAAATAAAAATTTTTGCAGTAAAAAGTGCAATAGATACATTTGATGCTCCAGGACATAATAGAGAAGAATGGTTAGATATGAGTTATAAATTTATGGAGGCAGCTGGTATTGAAGTTGTAGAAAATTTTGAAGAATTAGAAAGTAGAGAAAAGAAACTACATTTAGTAGTTTAGGAGGTAATAAATATGAAAATATATAATGGTTATGAAAGATTAGGAAGAAATTATTCTCTTTTGACAGATGAATATGAATATTCAATGGCTAATGGATACTTAAGTGTAAATAAAGAAAATGAAATAGCAGTATTTGATTTATTCTTTAGAAAAATCCCTAATGGCGGTGGTTATGCTATTATGGCTGGCTTAGATAAAGTTATAGAATATGTTAAAAATTTTAAATTTGGAGACAGAGAAATCAGTTATTTAAAAAGAAAAGGCTATAGTGATAGATTTATTGAATATATGAAGAATTTTAAGTTTACAGGTGATCTTTATGCTATTCCAGATGGAACACCAGTTTTTCCAAATGAACCACTTATTACTGTAAAAGCACCAATTATAGAAGCACAGATAATGGAAACAATGCTACTTACAGTTGTAAATGGAGCAATGGAACATGCCACTGGGGCAAGAAGAATTATTGAAGCTACCCCTAAAGGTGTTGGCGTTATGGAATTTGGATCTCGTCGTGCAGATGGAGAAGAAGCTTCAATTGATTCTGCAATTTATGGAATCATGTCAGGATGTGTTGGAACTAGCAATACAATTGCAGCAGATATGCTAAATAAAGTAGCTTTGGGTACAATGGCTCATAGTTGGGTTGAATCATTCGATAATGAATTAGAAGCTTTTATTGAATATGCAAAAATTTATCCAAATAATTGTATTTTATTAGTTGATACTTTTGATACATTAAAAAGTGGAGTTCCAAATGCAATTAAGACTTTTAAATATATGAAAGAAAATGGAATTGATACTACTCATATTGGTATAAGAATCGATTCGGGTGATTTAGCTTATTTATCAAAAGAGGCAAGAAAAATGATGGATGAAGCTGGATTTAAAAATGCAACAATTTGTTTGTCAAATGGATTAACTGCTGAAACTATTGAATCATTAGTACAACAAGGAGCGATTTTTAATAGTTTAGGTGTAGGAGATAATATTAGTAAACCAGCAGGACGTATGGGTTGTGTTTATAAAGAAGTAGCTCTAAATAAAAATGGTGAGTTTATTCCAAAAATTAAATTAAGCAATGATACAATTAAAATTGTTAATCCTGATTACAAAAAATTGTATCGTGCATTTGATAAAACAACAGGTTATGCTCTTGCAGATGTTATGACAAGACATAATGAAAAAATCGAAAAAGAAGATTTGAAAATTGTATGTCCTACGGATATATTGAAAAATAAAGTTATAAGCGATTTTGACTTAGTTGAATTACAAAAACCTATTTTTGTAAATGGTGAATTGATTTATGATGATCCAGAATTAGATGAGAAGAAAGCTTATTGTGAAAAAGAAATGCAAAAATTGTATCCTGAGATTAGAAGAACTGTAATGCCTCATGAATACTATGTTGATGGAACTGAAGAATATGTTAACTTTAAAAATGAATTAATTAATAATGTTAGAAAATTAGTAAAGTAATATGATAAGAAAAGAAAAATTAGAAGAATTAAAAAGTTACATAGAAGAGTTCAAAACAATAAAATGTGAAAAAATAGATTCTAACAATTTAAAAACTAAACTTCAAAAAGTATATAAAATATTTAAAAATGAACCAATTAATAAAACCTTTATTCAAATAGATAGAAGCAAATATTATTTAAATAATGGTAAAAATATAATACGTGAAAAAATTGTTAAAAACGGTAGTGATGGAAGTGCTGCTATAGTACTTCCCGTTACTAAAGATAAAAATACTTTATTAATAGTAGAGCCTAGAGTATTTACAAAATTAGGAGTAGGTGTTGGTTTTCCGGCTGGATATATTGAAATAGGTGAAAAACCTATAAATGCTGCCAAAAGAGAATTGACAGAAGAAACTGGATATGTTACCAGCGATGAAGATATATATCATTTAGTATCTTTTTATCAAGATGAAGGATGCTCTTCAGCATATAATCATATATTTTTAGCTAAAAACTGTGAAAAAAAAGAGAGTCAACATTTAGATGATGGAGAATTTATAAAATATTTTGAATGTACTTTTGAAGAAGCTTTAGAATTACAAAATTTGGGGTATATTACTGGGTCGAATAGTATAATTGCTTTAGAAAAATCAAAGTCCTTGATTTATAAATAAATATAAATTAATATATAAAAAAGGAGAAATATTTATGAGAGAGTATGGTTTTGTAAGAGTTGGAGCAGCAGTTCCAGAGATTAAAGTAGGAAATGTATTTTTTAATATAGAAAATATAAAAAAGTGTATGAAAAATTCGGAAGAAAGGGATATTGAAATAACTTTGTTTCCAGAACTATCTATAACTGGATATACATGTGCTGATTTATTTCATAATTCTACACTTATAGATGAAGCAATAAAAGGATTAATTGATTTAAAAAAATATACAGAAACAGTTAAAGGAGTATTTATTGTTGGTGTTCCAATTCACATGGATAATCAACTATTTAATTGTGGCGTTGTATTAGAAAATGGACATATTTTAGGAATTGTTCCTAAAACCTATATACCAAATTATGGAGAGTTTTATGAAAAGCGTTGGTTTAGTCCTGCATCAAATTTGAGAAGTAAAAATATCGTAATAGATGGAGATAAAATTCCTTTTAGTACTGACCTTTTGTTCCAAAGTAAAAAAAATAAAGATGTTACTTTTGGTATAGAAATTTGTGAAGATTTATGGTGTACATATCCTCCTAGCAACGAACTAACTGTAAATGGTGCAACGCTAATTTTTAATCTATCTGCTTCAAATGAAATAATAGGAAAAAAAGAATATCGTGAAGGTTTGGTAAAAAGCCAATCAGAAAAAACTATTAGTGCATATATTTATGCTTCTAGTGGCTGTAATGAATCTACAACAGATTTAGTGTTTTCTGGAGCATCTTTTATAGCAGAAAATGGAAGAATTTTATCGAGAGGTAAGAGATTTTCTTTTGAAAATGAAATGATTTACTCAGATGTAGATGTTAAAAGATTGGTTTATACACGCTATAAAGATATATCATATATGGGAGTTGTTAAAGATAGCAATAAAGTATTTGATGTAGTTGAATTTGAAAACCTAATTGAACCTAAAAATTTAAATAGAATTTATGACGAGTATCCTTTTGTTCCAAAGGATGAAAAAAAGAGAAATTCTAGATGTGAAGAAATTCTTATGATACAAGCAATGTCTTTAGCTAAAAGACTAAAGCATACCAATATAAAAAAATGTGTAATTGGAATATCTGGAGGATTAGATTCAACTTTAGCATTTTTAGTAATTATAAAAGCTTATGAAGTATTAGGACTCGATAAAAAAGATATAATAGGTATAACTATGCCTGGATTTGGAACTACAAATAGAACTTATCAAAACGCAGTAGATTTTGTTAAATGTTATGGAGCTACTTTAAAAGAAATAAATATAAAAGATGCTTGCTTGCAACATTTTAAAGATATTAGTCATGATCCAAAAATATTAGATGTAACTTATGAAAATGTTCAAGCGCGAGAAAGAACTCAAATATTAATGGATTATGCCAATAAAGTAGGTGGGCTAGTTATAGGCACAGGCGATTTATCTGAACTTGCGTTGGGTTGGTGTACTTATAATGGAGATCATATGAGCATGTATGCTGTAAATGTAAGCATTCCAAAAACACTAGTCAGATACTTAGTCCGATATTATGGGGATACCGAATCAGATGAAAAACGAAAAAAGATTATATATGATATTTTAGATACTCCAGTTAGTCCTGAGTTATTGCCACCTAGTGTTTCGGGAGAAATATTACAAGAAACTGAAAAGACAATAGGACCATATGTGTTACATGATTTTTTCCTTTATCACTTTATACGTTACGGGGCAAGTCCAAAAAAGATTTATTATATCGCTTGTAATACTTTTAAAGATACTAAGAAAGAGGAAATAAAACATTGGTTAGAAGTGTTTATTAAGAGATTTTTTACGCAACAGTTTAAACGTTCTTGTATTCCAGATGGTCCAAAAGTAGGAACAATTTCATTATCTCCTAGAGGTGACTTAAGAATGCCTAGTGATGCAGATTATGAGATATGGATTAAAGAATTAAATGAATTAAAATAAAGATGGTGATTTAAATGAAAGTAGGTGTATTTGTTGGCAGTTTTGATCCAATACATAATGCTCATACTAATTTAGTTAATTATTTAATTGATAAAAAGTTTGTAGACAAAGTAATTGTAATAGCAACTGGAAATTATTGGGATAAACAAAATATTACAGATTTATCTAAGAGACTAGATATGCTTGAAATGATTAAAAATGAAAATATTATAATAGATAAAAAATATAACCATATTGAATATACATATCAGATATTAGAATCTTTAAGTAAAGATTATCCTAATGATAAATTTTATCTAATAATTGGTAGTGATAACGCAAATACATTACATAAATGGAAAAATTATAAAACTATTTTAAAATATGGAATAATTGTTATAAATAGAGACGATTTACAAGTTAATCTTAAATGTGAAAATTTAATAATAGTAAGTAAATCTTTTGGTAGTATATCTTCAACAAAGATAAGAAATTTAATCAAAAGTGGAGATTATAAATCGTTAGAAGATATAATGAATAAAAATGTAATAGAATATATTAAATTAAATAATTTATATAGAGATTGAGGTGAGTTTTATAAAAAATTTAATAAAAGAAGAGTTTGTGGGTTGGAAAAAATTAGAAATTTTTTGGTTAATATTCGCATCTCTAATAATTACTTGTTTAAGTATTTATTGGAAAGATTCTTTAATGGAAATTATTAGTGCGACAACTGGAGTAGCTTGTGTTATTTGTACGGGTAAAGGAAAATTATCAGCATACTTTTTCGGATTAATAAACTGTGTGTTATATGCGATTATATCATATAGAGCAAAGTTGTATGGTGAGACAATGTTAAATGCTATATATTATGTTCCTATGCAATTTGTTGGGTTTTATGTATGGAAAAAACATATGAATAATCAAACTCATGAAGTAAACAAAATTCATATGAAAAATATTACTAGAATATTCTGGTTATTAGTAATGGTTGGAGCAACAATAGGATATGGTTTTATATTAAAAGCTTTGAATGATGCCATGCCATTTGTCGATAGCTTTACAACAGTATCTTCAGTATTAGCAATGATAATTTCTATAAGGATGTATTCAGAACAATGGTGGATTTGGATTGCAGTAGATGTCTTTAGTGTATATATGTGGTATTCTAATTTTAGAGTTGGAAATGAAAATATGGCAACATTATTGATGTGGGTTGTGTATTTAGCTAATGCTATTATAATGTGTATTAAATGGGAAAGGGAAGTTTATTTAAATAAGAAAAAATGAGATATAAAGTTGGTATGTATGGGGGAACTTTTAATCCTCTACATTTAGGACATGTTAATGACATAATTACTGCATCGAATATGTGTGAAAAACTGTATATAGTTTTAAGTGTCTCTAAGGATAAAAATGAAATTAATTACAAAGAGAGAGTAATGTGGTTAAAAAATATTACTCAACATATGGAAAATGTGGAAGTATTTTCTATATTTGATGAAAATGAATCAAAAGAAGATTACGATTGGGAAAAAGGTGTAAATGATGTAAAATCTTATATAAATAAACCTATTGATGTAGTCTTTTGTGGTGATGATTATAAAGGAAAAAATATTTGGGAAAAATATTATCCAAAAAGTAAAATTATCTATATTCCAAGAGAAGAAATTCATATATCATCGACTGAAATTAGAAAAAATCCATTTAAATATTATGAATATTTGCCTAAGATTGTAAGAATGTATTATACAAAAAAAGTTTGTATAATTGGAACTGAAAGTTGTGGAAAAACTACATTAGTAAGAAATTTAGCAAACTATTTTAATACTACTCATGTTGAAGAAGAAGGACGATATATATGCGATAAAGCTGGTGGAATTGATAATATGCAACCTTATCATTATTTTCAAATATTATCTAAACATAAAGAATCTGAATACAAAGCATTAGAAAATGCTAATAAAGTATTATTAATTGATACTGATTCACTAATTACTTTATACTACTATTTGTTAGATTTTAAAGATGAAAGTAAAGAAAATAGTGCTTTTAAAGATATTGCCGAAAATATTTCACTTTTGAACAAATATGATTTATATATTTTCTTAGAACCAGATGTTTTATGGGTGCAAGACGGTACACGTACATATGGCGAAGAATCTGTAAGGAAAGAAAATAATCAAAAGTTAAAACAATTATTAGATAAAAATAATATAAATTATATTTGTATTAATGGTGATTATGAAACAAGATATGAAAAGTCTAAACAAATAATAAAAGAAATGATAGGTGATTTAGATGTTTGATAAAGATAGCATTTTAGAATTTATAATCCGTATAATAGATAAAGCAACAGAGACAAATAAAAAAGATATAATTAATAATTTAATTCAATTTAAAGAATATTTAATATTAACAAAAATGGTAGATAATGATACTTTAAAAGAAATAGAAAAAATTATATATTGTGCAAACGAATTAATAAATTTAAAACTTAAGATGGGGTTAACGGTTGACGATATGACTAAAATTATTAATCGAAATTCAGAAAAAGAAGTTAAATTAAAACCAGTAAATTTAAATAGACATTATGAACATTATGGCAATTCTTTTTCTAGTAGTTGTGGAGGATCAACTTCATATAGATCTGGTTGTTAATTATGAAGAAAATAAATATATTTAATCAAGATATTATAGTAAAAGATTTTTACTGTAGTGCCAATATAGATAAAATAATAGAATCTAATCCTTCATTACGTTTATATATAAAAATAACTGATAGTTGTAATGCAAAATGTGAATTTTGTGCAAATAGTGGGAATGAAGATTTTGGAAATATTGATTTAAAAAAATTGGAATATGTTATAAGATATCTTGTAGATTTAAATTTATTGCATGGAGTTAGTATTACTGGTGGAGAACCTATGACTAATCCTAAAAAATTAAATGATGTTTTAAATTTAATATGGATTATAAAAGACGATATGGAAGTTCAAATCTCAACGAATGGATTAAATTTAACTGAGTTTAAGTATTTTGATCAAGTAAATAAACTTGAAAGTATTCACATATCTAGACATCATTATAATGATGAAATTAATAATGCTATATTTAAAGCAAATATGCCTACAGGAAAAGAAATTATGTCTTTACAAGAATTTCTTACTGATAAAAAAATAATAAATATTAATACTATAATTATGAAATCGGGAATTAATTCTTTAAAAGAAATAAAAAAAATGTTAGATTTTGTTGGAATAATAGGTGTA
>CANQSL010000036.1 GCA_947626515.1 uncultured Bacilli bacterium | reverse complement strand
GATACAACATATACAGTAAAAGGATTAAAAGCAGGAACAACATACAAATTTAAAGTAAGAGCTTATAAAAAAGTTGGTGAAGAAAAATACCACGGTTCATATTCTAGTATTAAAAGTGTTAAGATTTAATTATTAGTTAAAAAATCACCAGTAAAATTTAACTGGTGATTTGATTTTGATTATAATTATTTCTAGAGTTTCTTTCAACATAATATTATAATGCTATTAATTTTATATAGTTTACAACAAAAAATAATTTTTATATAATATAAACGTAATATTTTTATTAAATAAATTATTTGTAATTTGTATTTAAGAAAAATTATATAACCAATCTCCCTCGTACGTTTGTTCGTGCGGGGGGGGGGTTATACTTATATAATTTTTTTATTTGTTCAAAATATAAGTATAACCTACTATTGATTAAGCTAATGGAGGTAAATATGAAACTTTCTATTTTAATGCCTTGTTATAATGAAGAAAAAAATATTGCACCTTTTTTTGAGGAATGTATAAAAACATTTAAACAGGTAAAAAATATAGAATATATTTTTATAAATGATGGTAGTACAGATAATACTTTAAAAGAAATCAAAAAAATAATAAAAAAATATAATAATACTTTAATAAAATGCTTAGATTTTTCTAGAAATTTTGGGAAAGAATCTGCTATGTTAGCAGGATTTGAAAATAGTAATGGCGATTTTGTAGCAGTAATAGATACAGATTTACAACAACACCCTAAATATATTTTAAAAATGTTAAATTTTTTAGAAAATAATCCTAATTATGATTCTGTATCATGTTATCAAGAAAAAAGAAGAGAATCTAAAATTATATCTTTTTTCAAAAAGATGTTTTATAAGTTTATAAATATATTAAGTGAAACAAATTTTAAAGAAAATGCATCTGATTTTAGAGTATTAAATAGAAAAATGGTAAATTCTATTATAAATATGAAAGAGTATTTTAGATTTTCTAAAGGCATATTTTCTTGGATTGGGTTTAATACATATTATATGCCATATAAAGTAGAAAAAAGATTGCACGGAAAATCATCTTGGTCATTTTTTAAACTAATAAAATATGCCTTAAATGGTATTATTAGTTTTTCATTAGCACCTTTAAAATTAGCGATTTATATAGGCTTTTTATCTTTTATTTCTTCTATTATTTATTTAATATTTATAATTATTCAAAAATTAACTATAGGTATTGAAATTAGTGGATATGCAACAATAGTATGTTTAATACTATTATTTGGTGGTTTGCAAATGATTTTTATAGGAATAATAGGCGAATATATAGGAAGAACTTATATTGAGGTAAAAGATAGACCAAAATATATAATAAAAGATATATATAGTACAAATAGGGGAGATTTATATGAAGAAAACTAAAAATAATTTTAAAAAGAATATATTAATATATTCACTAGCTTTTTTAATTTTAAGTTCTATAATCATTTTTTATGTTTTTTATTATAAAAAAGAATTAATAAGACATGGTGATGGATTAAGTCAACATATTGTAACGCTAAGATATTTTAGAGATTTAATAATTAAGTTTATTAGAACTGGTTCTATTTCTACTTTTTCTTGGAATATTGGGCTAGGTTTTGATCTTTTTAGCAATTTGTCATATTATATTTTAGGAGATGTTTTTTCTTATTTATCTATATTAGTAAGAACAAAAGATGTAGAATTGTTATATAGCATTCTTGCTGTTTTAAGAATGTATTTTATAGGAATATCTTTTTTATGTTATACAAAATACAAAAAAATGGATAATCTTCCTAGTATTATTGGAGCGTTAACTTATACTTTTTCTTCATTTGTTTTATTTTCTATGCCAAGGCATCCATATTTTTTAAATGCTGTTATTTTGTTTCCTATACTTATGATTGCAATTGAAAAAGTTATCATCGAAAATAAAACTACATTTTTTACTTTTATGGTATTTATATCTTTAATTGTAAGTTTTTATTTTGGTTATATGTTATTATTAATAATTGCACTATATGGTATAATTTTGACTATATATCAATATAAAAAAGATGGAATAAAAACAATATTAAAAGTATTATTTAAATGTTTATTTTATGGAATTTTAGGAGTTTTATTATCAGCGGTAGTTTTATTGCCAACTGCATATTCTTTTCTAACATCTGAAAGAGTTGATTCATTTATTTATCCATATACTTTAGATTATTATAGAAATATTTTTACTAACATATTGTCAATTGGAAGTAGTGGGTATTGGGTAATTATTGGAACTCAGTCAATAATATTTATAACTTTGCCTATGTTTATCAGAAGAAGAAAACAAAATTATCCATTATTCATATTACTTATATTATTAATGATCCCATTATTATTTTCAAAAGTAGGTTCTATTTTTGATGGTTTTGGATATCCAAATAATAGATGGTCTTTTGTTTTTCCATTTATATTTTCATTAATTACTGTAACTATATTAAATAGTTTTAAATCAATTGAAAAAAAAGATTATTATTATATTTTTGCTTCTATAATAATATATTTTATAATTAATCTTCTCTTTGATATTCGTATTAGTCTTTATACTCAAGTTCAGATTGTAATGTTCTTTATATTTTTATTTGTTATAAATTTAAAACAAAATATAAAAATTAACCACTATAATACTTTATTATTATTTGTTATTTGTTTGGGAATATTTTTTTCTATAAAATATTTATTTGGAGTTAATGGAAGTCTTTATGTGGATCAATTAGCTGATAGAAATTCATTGAATTATGAGGTTGATACTTCAAAAAACACAATTTCAGACTTTGCCGAAACAGTTAACTATATTAAGGAAATAGATAATAGTTTTTATAAAATAGCAAAATATCCTTTTGAATATTCAAATAATGCTATATTAAGTAATTTTAATACTATTAGTCACTATTATTCAATAACTCCAAATATATATTCTTCATTAAACATGGATTTAAAGAACATAGCTTATGAAGTTAGTAAAGGATTTTCTGAATTTGATTATAGAACCAAAATAAATACTCTTTTAGGTGTAGAATATTATATAGAAGCTGGGTCTGGTATTGTACCATATGGTTTTAAAAAAGTTAAAGGATATAATGGGGAATCAGTAATTTATAAAAATAAATATGCTCTTCCTTTTGCAGAATTTTATGATAGTTATATAACTGTAAATGAATATGAAAAATTATCTCCTTTAGAAAAAGAAGTTAATTTATTAAAAACTACAGCGTTAGATAAAAAAAGTAATAGTTTAAAACATTATGAATTAAAAGAAAATGAAAATATTGATATTATTGATTATGATATTATAAAAAATAAAGAATTGATTAACAATAATATAATTTCTACAGAGAAAGAAAATGAAAAATTAGAATTGGATATATCAACTATCAAGAAAGGTGAAATATATTTGTACATTAAAGGTTTAAGATATGAGCCTTATTCTGTAGAAGAACAAATTGAATTATCTAAAACACAAGAACCTACTTTAACTTTAACAGATATTGCAAAATTAAAAAATGATTTAAAATGGTATCAACCTAATTATGAATACAAGATTAAGGTTTCTTTTGGTGATGTAGTGAAGTCAAAGACAATTCCTAACTATATAACAAATGCATATAATATTGATGATAATAATTATTTATTTAACTTAGGATATTACAAGAAATCAAAAGATAAAATTATAATTTCTCTTTCTAAAAAGGGTAGGTATTATTTTGATGATATTATAGTATATAAAGTTAATATGGATAATTATCCTGAAGATATTGAAAATCTAAAAAGATCTAATTTTGAAATAGTAGATTACGATGATGGTTACATGAAAGGTACAGTAAATGTTTCTAATAATGGAATTCTTCAATTTCAAACACTATATAATAAAGGTTGGGATGTTTACGTAGATGATAAAAAAGTTGATACAATAAAGTCTAATAAATATTTTTTAGGGATAGAAATTGAAGCTGGAAAACATGATATATATTTAAAATATCATATTCCTTATTTAAAAGAAGGATTTATATTATCTATTATTGGAATAATAATATTTATATTGCAATTAATAGTAAGAAAAAGATTAACAAAAAGATTAAATTAGTTAATCTTTTTTTAAAAATATGTTAATATAAATATATAAGGTTTAGAAATTTGGAGGAAAAATGATAAATAATGATATTTTAGAAAATTTAAATTCTAAAAAAATATTGGTAACTGGAGCAGCTGGTTTAATTGGGTCATCCCTGATTGATGAATTATTAGAATTAAATGAAACTAGAAATTTGAAAATTACAATTTATGCTTTAGGTAGAAACTATAAAAAATTAGAAGAAAGATTTAAAGAAAAAGTAAATAGTATTAATATTATTGAAGGTGATGTAAGTTTTGTTAATGTGTCAAATTTAAATATAGATTATATTATTCATGCAGCAAGTCCATCTCATCCATTAGCATATTCTCAGAGTCCAGTTGAAGTTATGAAAGCTAATCTTTTAGGTACAATAAATATGTTAGAACTTGCTAAAAATAATAATGCAAAAATAGTTTTTATTTCTAGCGGTGAAATATATGGTGTTAGTGATAAAGAAAATTCTGGATTCAAAGAAAATGAATACGGTTACACAGATATATTAAATCCTCGTTCTTGTTATCCTGAGAGTAAAAGAGCAGCAGAAACTTTATGTGCTTGTTATCATGCTCAATATGATGTAAAAGCATGCATAGCTCGATTATGTCATGTTTATGGCGGTAATATAACAACTGATAATTCAAGAGCTGATGCACAATTTTTGAGAAATGTATTAAATAATGAAGATATAATTATGAAAAGTTTAGGAGAACAAGTTAGATCATTTTGCTATGTAAAAGATGCAGTTAAAGGAATTTTATATATCTTAGTTAAAGGGAAATCTGGTGAAGCTTATAATATTGCTAATAGAAAATCTATTGCTTCTGTTAGAAATTATGCAGAGACATTAGCAAAAATAGGTGAAGTTAAAGTTAAATTGGAAGTTCCTGAAGAAATTGAGAAAAAAGGGTATTCAAAAATTTCAAGAGCTGTTTTGGATGCAGAAAAATTAGAAAATTTGGGATGGGAACCAAAATATAATTTAGAAGAAGGATTAAAAGAAACTTATAAGATTGCTCAAGCAAATAATTTAAAGTTACAAAAAAAATTAAGAAATGAAAAGATAAAAAGTTAGAGGAGGAAAAAAGAAAATGAATGTAGCAATTGTTATAGCTGGTGGAAGTGGACATCGTATGAAACAAGATGTTCCAAAACAATTTTTAAATGTATATGATAGACCTGTTATTGTATACACATTAGAAGCATTTCAAAAACATCCTAGCATAGATGCGATAGAGGTAGTATGTTTAGATGGGTGGCATGATGTTTTGAAAGCGTATGCAAAGCAATTTAATATTGATAAATTAAAATGGGTTGTTTCTGGGGGAGAGACAGCTCAAGAATCTATTAGAAATGGAATATTAAATTTAAAGGACAAATGTAAAGAAGATGATATAGTTATTATACATGACGGTATAAGACCATTATTAGAAGATTTTGTAATATCAGATTTATTGGTAAAATGTGAAGAACATGGAAACGCAGTAACATCATTACCTTATAATGAACAAATATTTGTAATAGATGATGAAGAATCTACAACGAAGTATATTCCTAGAGAAACTTTAAGGAGAGTATCAACACCTCAAGCCTATAAATTTGGAAAATTAATATGGGCTTATGAAAAGGCTTTTGCTGAAAATATAGGATTACATAAATCTTCTTATGTTAATACATTGATGACAGATTTAGGGGAAAGATTATATTTTTCAGCAGGATCTGAAAAAAATATAAAATTAACTACGAAAGATGATTTTGAATTATTTAAAGCCTATATAAAGATGGATAAAGATGATTGGTTAAAATAGAATTTTAACCAATTTTTTAATATTTATATTATATAAGTGAAATTTTTTACAAAAACTAATTTTATATAAATAATTGATAAAAATGCTGACTTTTAAATAATAGTTTGCTATAATAATTTCATTAGAAATTATTTCGTGGAGGTAATGTTGTGAAAAAACAGAAATATGAGTTAATAACAAATCGTGATAAAGTTTTAAGAACTTTACAAGAAATCGAATTAGAAGGTTTAAAAGAAATTGATAGAATTTGTAGAAAATACAATATAGAATATTCTTTGGGTGGTGGAACAAGTTTAGGTCAATTAAGACATGGTGGGTTTATACCATGGGATGACGATATTGATATTGATATGACATTGGAAAATTATGATAAATTTTTGGAAGTAGCACCTACGGAAATGGATAATAATAGATTTTTTTTAAGATGTAGACAAACAGATAAAAAGCATTTGAGAACAAATTCTAGATTTGAGATAAAATATACAACACTTACAACCAAAGGTTGGCAAAAAGCTAGAATTAAAACAGGTATTTTTATAGATATAATGAGTTGGACTTACTTACCAAATAATAAATATTTAAGAAAAATTGTATCTTCTTCTTTGTTTTATATAAGATGTATTTATAATTATAAAATGTTACATTCGTATGCTAAAAAAGCTAATCCAAAACTTGCTACATTAATAGTTTTTTTGAGTAAAGTTTTACCAAACAAATTTTTATTTTGGATTGAAGATAAATTAAGAAGATGCTGTAAAAAGAGAACTGATTGGATCATAGATGATTCAATTATAAATGGAAATCATGGTGGATTTTTATCTAAAGGAGTTGACTCTTCCAAAGATGTTATATTTGAAGGGTTGAAAGTAATGGATAAAAAGGATCCACATAATTTTATGGTTTCATTATATGGTGAAAATTATATGGAATGGTTACCTCCAGCTGCGAGAATTTCTCATCATCAATGGACAGATATTAGCTTTGGGTTTTATGCGGGTAAATATGATTTGCCAGAAGATTATAAACAATATTTAACAATAAAATATAAAAAAGAAAATTTAGTAAGAATGCAAGAAGTTTCTTTAGAAATGTTACATGATATTCATAAAGTTTGTGTAGAAAATAAAATTAAATATTTTGTAACTGATAGAAATACTTTTATTAAGGCTCTTAATGTAGATGAATATGGGATTTACTTTAGAGAGCCCATAAAAATTGCAATGCCAAGAAAAGATTATGATAAATTTTGCAATTTGGCTCAAGAAAAATTAGGTGAAAAGTTTTTTTTCCAAGATAAAAAAACAGATCCTGAGTATAAATATAATTATGCTAGAGTTAGGTTAAACTATACATACATTCGTGAAAATATAGTACCTAAAAGAAAAGAAGAAATGTATAATAATGGTTTTTTTGTTTCTATAATTCCTCTTGATAATACATCTAATGATTTGAAGGAACGAAATAAACATATAAAGAAAATAAGATATTTAAATCATTTTATTAATATTAAATGGTTGCATTATAATTTAAGATACTTTATGAAAAAAAACTTGAAAATGAAAATTAAAATGATATTATTATTACCTTTTCCTTTGAAATTTTTAATGAAAAAATTGGACTTGATTTCTAGAGAATTTAATGAAAGTAATACTGATTATTATGTAGATAGTTCTGGCTACAAACTTGACTACCGTATTATAAAAAAAGATATTTTGGGGAATGGAAAAATTTTAAATTATTTAGAATACGATTTTATTTTCCCTAAGTTAATCAATAACTATGTTGAGTATATTGATACACTTTTTCAACAAAAATATTCAAAAATAAAAATGTTAAATTATGTTAAAAATTATTATAATGAAAGCTATGAATTAATGGCTAAGAATATTTCAAAAAAAGAGATTAAGCATATTCAAAAAAAATATAATTGTTGTTTTTTGACATATTATGACATACCAGATTATCAATTATCAATTTTAAGATATGATCAAATTCAAAAAAAATATTTAACAAATGAAGAGATAATTAATTATCAAAAAAATGTTCATAATGAATGGAAGAGATAAAAAGTTAGAGGAGGAAAAAAGAAAATGAATGTAGCAATTGTTATAGCTGGTGGAAGTGGACATCGTATGAAACAAGATGTTCCAAAACAATTTTTAAATGTATATGATAGACCTGTTATTGTATACACATTAGAAGCATTTCAAAAACATCCTAGCATAGATGCGATAGAGGTAGTATGTTTAGATGGGTGGCATGATGTTTTGAAAGCGTATGCAAAGCAATTTAATATTGATAAATTAAAATGGGTTGTTTCTGGGGGAGAGACAGCTCAAGAATCTATTAGAAATGGAATATTAAATTTAAAGGACAAATGTAAAGAAGATGATATAGTTATTATACATGACGGTATAAGACCATTATTAGAAGATTTTGTAATATCAGATTTATTGGTAAAATGTGAAGAACATGGAAACGCAGTAACATCATTACCTTATAATGAACAAATATTTGTAATAGATGATGAAGAATCTACAACGAAGTATATTCCTAGAGAAACTTTAAGGAGAGTATCAACACCTCAAGCCTATAAATTTGGAAAATTAATATGGGCTTATGAAAAGGCTTTTGCTGAAAATATAGGATTACATAAATCTTCTTATGTTAATACATTGATGACAGATTTAGGGGAAAGATTATATTTTTCAGCAGGATCTGAAAAAAATATAAAATTAACTACGAAAGATGATTTTGAATTATTTAAAGCCTATATAAAGATGGATAAAGATGATTGGTTAAAATAGAATTTTAACCAATTTTTTAATATTTATATTATATAAGTGAAATTTTTTACAAAAACTAATTTTATATAAATAATTTATATGTTTTTTTTATTTGAATAATTTACGAAATGTAATAGGTATGGTATAATTTATATATTCAAATTGATGAAGTTTAGGAAGTGCACGCTAATGACAGTATTATTATATATATTGAAATTACATTTAATAAGCGTATATTTTTTTATTAAATTGTTTCATAGACAAAAAAAACAAGTGTGTTTTTTGTCTAGGCAAACTAATACATTATCTCTTAATTATAAATTAATAATTAAAGAATTAGATAAATATAATATACCTTATAAATATATTTGTAAAAAAGTAGATTCAAAAGTGAATGATAGTATTAGAACACATGGGAAATATTCTAATAATTTTAATTTTATTATTAATATTTTTAAAAATTTGAAAAGTAATTTTTCATATTATTTAAGTTTGTATTCACAGATGCGTTTAATAGCGAGTTCTAAAGTTATTATAGTAGATGGTTATTGTTTGCCTGTATCTTTACTTAAACATAAAAAAGGTACTAAGGTAATTCAAATTTGGCATGCTTTAGGTGCAATAAAAAAATTTGGGCATCAAGTTATTGGTAATAAAGAGGGTGTATCTTATAAAGTAGCTAAAATTCTTAAAATGCATAATAATTATGATTATATATTATCTGGAACAGAAGCGATGAATAGTTATTTTAGTGAGGCTTTTAATACTTCAATAGATAAAATATTGACTATTGGAACTCCTACTATCGATTATCTTTTAAAAAAGAATATTGATATTATAAATCAAATATATTCTAAGTATCCAGAATTAAAAAATAAAAAAAATGTTTTATATTCTCCTACATTTAGAAATGATAATAGAAGTGGGTTAAAAGAGTTGGTAGAAAATTTTGATTTTAATAAATTTAATTTAATAATTACTTTTCATCCTAAAGTAAAAGAAGATATAGATGATGATAGGATTATTAAAATAAATTCAAAAGAATTCTTAACTTATGATATTTTGAAAATATCTGATTATGTTATAACAGATTATTCTTCTTTATTAATAGATGCATTAGTAATTAATAGAAAAGTTTTATTATATGTATTTGATTATGAAAATTATAAAGAAAATAATGGGTTAAATATAGATTTAGTAAAAGAGTTTCCTAATATTACTAGAAGAGATGGAAAAGGTATAAATGAATTATTATTAAGTAAATATAATGATAAAGATTATAAAAAACTTCAAAAAAATTATAAGCCTAAAGTAAAGAATTGCTCTAAAAGAATAGTTTCTTTAATTAAGGAGTGTATGAAATGAAAAAAAAGTTAAAAATATTTTTAATTGATTTATCAAAAAAAAATAAAGCTTTAAGAAAAGTATTTAGATGGGCAAATAATTTAATAAAAAAAGAAAATTATAAAAAATTTTATAAAAAGTATAAAGTAGATGATAAAGTGATTTTTTTTGAAGCTTTTAATGGTAGAAATTATACTTGTTCTCCTAAGGCAATATATGAAAAATTAATATCATTAAATGAATTTAAAGATTATTTGTTTGTATGGGCTTTTAAAGATCCTACTATTCATGAAGTAAAAAAACATAAAAATTTAAAAATAGTTACAACTGGAACTTCAGAATATTATAAGTATTGTAGTATTGCTAAATATTGGATAGTAAATGCATTAATGCCAGAATATATTATTAAAAAAAATAATCAAATTTATGTTCAATGTTGGCATGGTACTCCTCTTAAAAAATTAAGATATGATATAAATAAAGAAGGGGCATCTTTAAATACTGTTAAGGAGATTAGGAAAAGAAATGATATTGATGCAATACGTTTTGATTACTTTATATCTCCATCAAAATATTGTACTAAAGTATTTACATCCGCATTTAATTTAAAAGCTTTAAAAAAAGAAAAAATTATGATAGAAGAGGGTTATCCTAGAAATGATTTTTTATTTAATAAAACAGAAAAAGATATAGAAAAAATAAAAAATAAGTTAAAGATACCTAAAGATAAAAAAGTGATTTTTTATTTACCTACATATAGAGAAAATCAACATAAATCTGGAGTGGGATATACGTATAATTTATCTATAGATTTTGATTCTTTGCAAAAGAAAATTGGAGACAAATATATAATTTTATTTAGTTCACATTATTTTGTTTCTAATCAAATTGATTTATCTAAATATAAAGGTTTTATATATAATGTTAGTCACTATGATGAAATAAATGAATTGTATTTAGTCAGTGATATAATAATGACGGATTATTCGAGTGTTTTTTTCGATTTTGCTATATTAAAAAGACCAATGATATTTTATATGTATGATGTTGAGGATTATAATACTAATTTGCATGATTTTTATATTTCTCTAGATGAACTTCCTGGACCTATAGCGTATAATCAAAATGAATTAGAAAAATATATTTTAAATATTGATAAGGATTTTAAAAAATATAAGAAAAAATATGAAAAGTTTAATAATAAATATAATTATTTAGATGATGGGAATGCTAGTATTAGAGTTATAAAAAAAATATTTAAGGATGTGATTAAATGAAAAAAGTTATAACTTATGGAACATATGATTTAATAACACCTGGTCATATTCAACATTTAAAAGAATGTAAGGAAATGGGAGATTATTTAATCGTAGGATTATCAACTGATAGATTTAATGCAATAAAGCATAAAACTGCGTATCTTTCTTATGAAGAAAGAAAAATAGTATTAGAGGCTATAAAATATGTAGACGAAGTTATTCCAGAAAAAAATTGGAATCAAAAACCTAATGATATCAAAAAATATGATATATCGATACTTGCAATGGGTAGTGATTGGGAAAATGATGAAAGATTTGAAAAATTAAAACAATATTGTGAAGTAAGATTTACAAAAAGACCTTTTATATGGTCTTCTACAAAATTTAGAAAAAAAGTAGATGAATACGTTAAAGAAAAGTACTAAAAGAAGTAATTGACAATTATTTCTTTTTAATTTAATATTATTATAGGTGATAATATGAAGGATTTATCTAAAAAGGAACTTAAATCGAGAGACATAGTTTTAATAATTTCTGCTATTATTTTATTATTTGTTGGAGTTTTTTTCTTTTTAGAAAAGTACATAAATTTTGTTGAAGGAAATCAAATATTTTATGTAGTAATGCTTATATATTTTGGAATAGAATTTATAAATTATATTTTGACTAAGAAAAGCACTGGTATGAATTCTTTATATATATCTTTAGTAAGTTTAATAGCAAGTGTTAGTGGATTGCTTTATGGTAAAACTAGTACAAGCACTGTTATTTCAATAACTCTAGGTAGTTGGGTTGTTGCTATGATAGTAATAAAGTTAATTAGAATAGAAGAATTAAGAAGTAAGTTAAATCCTATAGTGTTTATTAATTTATTTACTTTGAGTATGTTTATTTTGTTGTCATTTTTAGCAGTAGTTAATATATATAAAGAGATAACAAATGTATGTTTAATGATGGGATTTTTTTATATTGTATATGGAATATTAAATTTAATAGAGAATATTGCATTTATAAAGTTAATTAAGGAACCTATTAAATAATATTTGACATTATTTAATAAATTATGATAATATAAGTTAGAAATCAGTGATAAAAGACATGATTATTAATTTAATTTATATAGAGAGTTCATGGTTGGTGGAAATGAATTAAATATTTTAATGATTACTACTTTTTAGAGAAATTAATAGTTTCCGGATTAATCCGTTAAAATTTAAGAGTATAATAGGATGGTACCGTGCTTTTGCACTCCTTGGTATTATCCTTTTTTTAATAGGAGGAATTATGAAGTATACTGATTTAACAATTGAAGAATTAAAACATAAGTTATTTGAAGTTAGATTTGAAATGGCAAAGACAAAAGATACTAAAAAGTTGTATAATTTAAAAAGAAGAGTAATAAATATAAAGAGAGCTATTTCTAAAAAAACAAAAGAAAAATTAATGGAGGAAAGTTATGAGAAATATCAAAGAAGATGAAAAATTAAATGTATTAAATCATAGTTGTGCTCATTTAATGGCACAAGCAGTAAAACATTTGTATCCTAATGCTTTATTTTGGGTAGGACCAGTTATTGAAGAAGGTTTTTATTATGATATTGATTTAGGAGATAAAGTTATTACTGAAGAAGATTTAGATAAAATTTCTAAAGAAATGAAAAAAATAGCAAAAGATGGAAAAAGAATTGTAAGAAATGAAATATCTAAAAGTGAGGCTTTAGAACAATTTAAAAATGATCCATATAAATTAGATTTAATAAATCGTATGGATGAGAATGAAGTAACTATTTCTACTTATACTCAAGGTGACTTTACTGATTTATGTCGTGGACCACATGTTGAATCTGTAAAGGAATGTAAGCATTTTAAATTATTAAAGTTTAGTGGAGCTTATTTTAAGGGAGATTCTAATAATAAAGTACTACAAAGAATATATGGAGTATGTTTTCCTACTGAAGAAGAATTGGAAGAACATTTAAATTTATTAGAAGAAGCTAAAAAACGTGATCATAAAAAATTGGGCAAAGAATTAGATTTATTTATGATTAGTGAATATGGCCCAGGATTTCCATTCTTTTTACCTAAAGGTATGATATTAAGAAATATATTGGAAAATTTTTGGTATGAAGAACATACAAAAGAAGGGTACGAATTTATAAAAACACCAATAATGCTTAATAGAGAATTATGGGAATTATCAGGTCATTGGTATAATTATAGAGAAAATATGTATACTAGTGAAATAGATGATAAAACTTTTGCAATTAAGCCAATGAATTGTCCAGGTGGAATGTTAGTATATAAAAATTCATTGCACTCTTATAAAGATTTGCCTTTGAGAATAGGGGAATTAGGTCAAGTTCATAGACATGAAGCAAGTGGAGCTTTAAATGGATTATTTAGAGTTAGAACATTTACTCAAGATGATGCTCATATATTTATGAGAGAAGATCAAATAGAGGAGGAAGTAATTAGACTTATTAGTTTTATTGATAGAATGTATAAAATATTTGGTTTAACATATGATATTGAGTTATCTACTCGTCCTTTGGAAAAATATATTGGAGATATTGCTATATGGGATAAATCCGAAAAAGCTTTAGAGGATGCTTGTCATAAATCAGGACATGATTGTAAGATAAATCCTGGAGATGGTGCTTTCTACGGGCCTAAACTAGATTTCCATATAAAGGATTCTTTAGGTAGAGTATGGCAATGTGGAACTATTCAATTAGATATGAATTTACCTGAAAGGTTTGATTTAACTTACGTTGATAGCAATGGAGAAAAGAAACGTCCTGTAATGTTACATAGAGTTATATATGGATCAATAGAGAGATTTATTGGAATATTAATAGAACATTATGCTGGAGCTTTTCCTTTATGGTTATCTCCTGTACAAGTTAATATTATACCTGTAAATAGTGAGTATCATTTAGATTATGCTAAAAAAATTAAAGCTAAATTAGAAGAAAATAATATAAGAGTTAGTTTAGATGATAGAGAAGAAAAGCTTGGTTATAAATTAAGAGAATCTGTTCTAAAAAAGATGCCTATTACGTTAATTTTAGGACAAAAGGAAGTAGATAGTGAAAATATAAGTTATAGATTATATGGTAGTGAAGAAACAAAGACTGTTTCTATAGATGAGTTTATTTCTTCAGTAAAAGAAACTATTAATAATAAAGAAAAGAATATATAATTTTATATATTTTTTTTAGTTAGTTAAATAGTAAAATGCAAATTTAAAAAAAATATTGAAATTATAAGAGAAAAAACAATTTTTTCTCTTGTTTTTTTAGAAAAATTTAGTAAAATATT
>CANQSL010000035.1 GCA_947626515.1 uncultured Bacilli bacterium | reverse complement strand
ACTACGACGCTACTGCTATTATATTCATACCGGCATAGCCGGTAGTTTTTTGTTTGACCTTAATGGTCAAACATAATGAAAAAAAGACTAATATTAGTCTTAATATTCATAAACACCATGTATTTTTTCCAATTGCTCATTAGTTAATTCATTAACTTCCCAATTATCATCTACTTTAGTTAAGTTAAAATCTATTGTATAATCAACTGTTTTATCTACATTCTCTAATTTATTTAATTTAAAGTCAGTAAATAAAGATTTATCATAGTCACCATCTGTTTTAAACTCTTCAGGACTAGAAGTTAAATAATCATTAGATTCTCTTTCAGCTCCATAATAATCATATACAGTTATCTGTACTGTTACAGTAGCATTATCTCCATCTATTTTTTCTTCTTTAATTTCATATTTTAAATCTTTAAATTGTTTTAAATATACTTCTTTATATTTTTTAGCTTGTTCCTCATTTAAATCAGAAGCATTGATATAATCTTCTAATTCAACTACGATTTCATCATCTTGATTATTATATTTTGATAGTAATCTTTCTACAGCACTTGTCGGAGTATTTCCTAAACTACATGCAGTTGTTAAAAACAATACCAAAGCTACGATAATAATGGCAAATCTCTTTTTCATAATCATTCTCCTCATTACTAATATGAGTAAAACAATTAAATTTATACATATAATTTATAAATTTAAAAATATGTTATATAATTTTTCACATTTTTCTTTATCCATTTCAGCTACATCTTTTAATGGAGTAACTATTCCCAATTTAAAATATTTTTCTTCACCCATTTTATGAAATGGTAAAAATTCTACTTTTAAAACATTTTTAAATATTTTTATATATTCTTTTAATTCTTTTATATAATCAATACTATCCGTTATTCCAGGTACTATTACTTGTCTTATCCAAAACTTTTTATTTAATTTATTTGCAACATTTATAAATTCATCTACTTTATCAATATTAGCTTTAGTAATTAATTTATAACCTTCTTTGTTAGTATGCTTTACATCAAATATTATTAAATCTATATATTTAAGTATGTTTTCATAATTACCTATACCAATACCTGCTGTATCTAATGCTATATGTATATTATGTTTTTTTAATTTTTTACATACACTAATTAGAAATTCATTTTGAAGTAATGGTTCTCCTCCTGAAAAAGTTACTCCACCATCTTCACCAAAATACTCTTTATTATTAAGTATTTTTTCAACTAGTTCATTATCCGTTATATTTACTTTTCCTTTATTCCACATTTCAGGATTATGACAATAAATGCATCTTAAATGACATTCATTAAAGAATACAGTAGTTCTAATTCCAGGACCATCTACTGTTGAAAAAGTTTCTATACTTGCTACACTTGATTTCATAATTTAGTATGGAATGTCCTCGAAATTACTTCTTTTTGTTGTTCTTTTGTAAGTCTATTAAACCTTACACTATATCCTGATACTCTTATTGTCAAAAGAGGATATTTCTCTGGATGATTCATTGCATCAATTAATGTTTCTCTATTAAGTACATTAACATTTAAATGATGACCTCCCTTTGAAAAGTAACCATCTAATAGCGTTACTAAATTGCTTATTCTAGATTCCATATCTTTTCCCAAAGAAGCTGGAACTATTGAAAAAGTATTTGATATACCATCTTTACAACAATCTTTGTAATTTAGTTTAGCTACTGAATTAAGACTTGCAATAGCACCTAATTCATCTCTTCCATGCATTGGATTTGCACCTGGCGCAAAAGGTACTCCTGCTTTTCTTCCATCGGGAGTTGCTCCTGTTTTTTTACCATATACAACATTTGAAGTAATTGTTAAAACTGACATAGTAGGTTCTGCATCTTTATAACATTTATGTTTTTTAAGTTCACTAGAAAAAAATTCTGTTATTTCTTTTGCAATACTATCTACTTCATTTATATCATTACCATATTTTGGAAATTCTCCACTTATTTTAAAATCAACAATAATTCCATCTTTATCTCTTATTGGAGTAACTGTAGCGTACTTGATTGCAGATAATGAATCTACAGCTACTGAAAGTCCTGCAACACCGTAAGCCATATATCTATGAACATCTGTATCAATTAATGCCATTAATCCTGCTTCATATGCATATTTATCATGCATATAATGAATTATATTCATTGCATTAGAATAAATTTTTGCAACTATCTTTAAAACTTTAAAATAGTTTTTCTTAACTTTTTCATAATCCAATATTTTATCTGTATTTTTTTCTAGTCCATCTATAACTAGCTCTTTCTTTACTTCGTCATAACCACCATTTAATGAATATAAAAGTGCTTTCGCCAAATTACATCTAGCTCCAAAAAATTGCATATCTTTACCAGTTCTCATAGCAGATACACAGCACGCTATAGCATAATCGGAGCCAAATATAGGCCTCATTAAATCGTCATTTTCATATTGAACCGCATCTGTATTAATACTTACTTTTGCACAATAATTTTTAAAAGCTTGAGGTAATTTTAAACTCCATAAAACAGTCATATTAGGTTCTGGAGATGTATCTAAATTCTCCAAAGTATGTAAAATTCTATAAGAAGTTTTAGTAACAAGTGATTTACCATTTTTAGTAATTCCACCTATAGAGCAAGTAACCCATGTAGGATCTCCAGAAAATAATTCATCATAATCTGGAGTTCTTAAATGTCTTACTAATCTTAACTTTATTACAAATTGATCAATTAATTCTTGAATTTCTCTTTCTGTAATTAAATTTTCTTTTAAATCACGCTCAAAATAAATATCTAGAAAAGCATCTACTCTGCCTAAGCTCATAGCAGCACCGTTTGATTCTTTTACGCTTGCTAAATAACCTAAATAAGTCCATTCGACAGCTTCAAAAGAATCTCTTGCTGGCTTAGAAATATCAAAACCATAAGATAGAGCCATCTTTTTCATTTCTTCTAGCGCTTTATATTGCATAGATATTTCTTCTCTTAAACGTATTAGATCATCAGTCATATCACCTAAGAAAACATTATCCCATTCATTTTTCTTCTCGCTTTGCAATCTATCTATACCATAAAGAGCAACTCTTCTAAAATCCCCTATAATTCTTCCTCTTCCATATGCATCGGGAAGTCCTGTTAACAAGCCATAATGACGAAGAGCTCTAATATCTTTTGTATAAGCATCAAAAACTCCATCGTTATGCGTCTTTCTAAAAGTTTTAAAATACTTTTCAACCTGTGGATTTAACTTATAATTATAAGCTTCTAATTCTTGCATAACCATACGAATGCCCCCGTATGGATTTACCATTCTTTTAAGTGGAGCATCCGTTTGTAATCCAAATATAACTTCATTTGGCTTATCGATATATCCAGGTTTAAAAGCATTAATTCCTGCCATATTATCTACATCTATATCTAAAACATGCTTTTTTAATTCTTCTTTTAATAAATCTAAACATTTTGTCCAAACTTTTTCCGTTTTTTTAGTTGGACCTTCTAGAAAACTTTCGTCTTCATTATATGGAGTATAGTTTTCTAAAATAAAGTTTTCTACATCAATCGATGTTGTCCACTTTCCTTCCTTAAAATTTTTCCACTCTTTATTCATTTGACCTCCGTTAATTATTTATTTAATGCTTGATAAACTAATACGCTTATATTAACAGTAGCTCCTACCATTGGATTATTGCCCATTCCAACATATCCCATCATCTCTACATGTGCTGGCACTGACGATGAACCAGCAAATTGAACGTCTGAATGCATTCTTCCCATCGTATCAGTCATTCCATAGCTACTAGGACCTGCTGCCATATTATCTGGATGTAATGTTCTTCCAGTTCCTCCACCACTAGCTACTGAAAAATATGGTTTACCCATTTCTATTCTTTCCTTTTTATAAATTCCTGCAACAGGATGTTGAAAGCGTGTTGGATTTGTAGAATTTCCAGTAATAGAAACATCTACATTTTCATGGTGCATAATTTGAACACCTTCTCTTACATCAAATGCTCCATAGCATTTAACTGCACTTCTCTCACCTTCACTATATTTTTTTTCATTTACTATTTTTAATTCACCAGTTTCATAATCATATTTAGTCTCAACATAAGTAAATCCGTTAACTCTGCTTATTATTAGAGCAGCATCTTTTCCTAAACCATTTAAAATTACTCGCAAAGGTTTAGTTCTTACTTTATTTGCGCTTTTTGCAATACCTATTGCCCCTTCTGCAGCAGCAAATGATTCATGTCCTGCTAAAAATGCAAAGCACTCTGTTTTTTCATCTAAAAGTCTTGCTCCTAATTCACCATGCCCTATTCCAATACGTCTTGTATCAGAGACACTACCATCTATACAAAAAGATTGCAAAGCTTCTCCAAGATATAATGCTACTTTACTTGCTGAATCACATTTTTGTTTTAATGCAATAGCAGCGCCAATCATATAAGCAAAACAAGCATCTTCAAAACATATTGGTTGTATACTTTTAACAACATTATAAATATCTAAATCATAGGAAGATAATATATCTTTTACTTCATCTATATCTTTAATAGAATACTTTTCTAATAGTTTATTTATTTTATTAATTCTAACTTCATAATTTTCAAACATATATTATTCCTCCCTAGGATCTATTATTTTTTTAGCTTCATCAAATCTACCATAAGTTCCAGTAGCTTTTTCTATAGCTTCATAAGGATCCATTTTCTTCTTAATATTATCCATCATTTTTCCTAAATTGACATATTTATATCCAATTATATTATCTGATTCATCTAAGCCTAACTCAACAATATATCCTTCTGCTAATTCTAAATATCTCGGTCCTTTTTTATTAGTAGAATAAATTGTACCTACCTGACTTCTTTTATTCTTTCCTAAATCTTCCAATCCTGTTCCAATTGAAAGCCCATTTCTTGAAAAAGCAGATTGACTTCTTCCATAAACTATTTGTAAAAATAATTCTCTCATAGCAGTATTTATAGCATCACATACTAAATCAGTATTTAGTGCTTCTAATATTGTTTTTCCAACTAATATTTCTCCAGCCATTGCTGCACTATGAGTCATACCACTACACCCAATAGTTTCAACTAACGCTTCTTCTATAATTCCATCTTTTACATTTAAAGTTAATTTACATGCTCCTTGCTGTGGTGCACACCAACCTATTCCATGTGTAAGCCCACTAATATCTTTAATTTCTTTAGCTTGAACCCATTTCCCATCTTCTGGAATAGGTGCTGGTCCACTTTTAGCTTCATTATTTACATAGCACATATTTTCTATATCTTTATTCATTATTACACCATCTTTCTATTATAAATATTATATAATAATTAAAGTATATTTTAAATACCTCTTTACATATATTTTAACCAATTTAAAAAAGAAAACTACAAATATTATGTAATTTCTTTATTCTTTAACTAAATTAATCTTTAGGTTTATTAGGTATAGAAAATAAAAATGAAAATATTATAGCACTACATATACCTAAACTAACTTCGCTTAACATCTTGCTAAATATACCAATAAATCCCATACTTTTAAATCCCTTATATGCCGATAAAAATAATGTGTTACCAAAAGAAGTAATCGGTATATTTGCACCAACTCCAACCATATCAATTATTTTATCATACCAACCCAACATTCCTAAAAATGCACCTAAAACAACTAAAATACTAGTTACATGTCCAGGTGTTAATTTAGTATTATCCAAAATAATTTGACCTATAGCACAAACAAAACCACAAAATATAAACGAATAAATTATTGTCATCTTTCTACCTCCAAACTTATTAAGTGACTAGTACTAGGTATAGAATGCTTTTGATTAACTAAAAGAGGACTATGTAAAGATCCAGTTGCAATAACTAATATTTTTTTATATTTTTTATTTTGTAATATATTATTAAATAATATTAAAGGTAAACAGACAGGACCACTTCCACCACTATATTTTTGTTGATTCTTTTTATAAATTATACTACCTGCATCTATATGATTTTTTATAACAATTCCATGATCTTTACTTAATAATGTCTTAAATAAATCTGCTCCATATTTACCTAAATCTCCAGTTAAAATAACATCGTAATCTTCTACTTTTGTCTTAGTATAATTTAAATGATCAATTAACGTTTTAACTGCACTTGGTGCCATTACAGCTCCCATATTATTTGCATCTTTTATACCATAGTCTACAACACTTCCTATAGTAGATGATTTTATTTTTATTTTAGATGGATACTTTGATATAGTACATCCTACACTACCAGTACAAGTAAACGTACTATATTCAGGTTTTATTGCACCATATTCTACAGGAAATCTAAATTGTTTTTCACTAGATAAATTATGACTACTAGTTATACCAATACCTTCTTTTATAAATTTTCCTTGTATAAAATTAGAAAGTATTATTATAGAAGATAAGAAAGTTGCACATGCACTATATAATCCTAAAAAAGATATATTTAATTCATTGACACTAGAACTAGTAGCAGTAATTTGATTCATTAAATCTCCACCAGCTATTAATTCAGTTTTGTTATTAACTAAATCTTTTAATACTTCTTTTTGCATTTTTATTTCACAATCTTCTATTGTTTTTTCTCCATAATAAAAATCATTTATATATTTATTAACATTTTTTAAAACACCATTATTTTCATATTTACCCGCTATAGAATAAAATCTATTAATATAAACATCCTTATAAGTAAAACTAGCCATAAAAAACCACCTTTAAGATACAAAATATAAATGCACTTACTATGCCATATAAAATTACACTACCTGCCAGTTTAAAAAAATTAGCTCCCAATCCTGTAATCATTCCATCTTTTTTATAATCTAGTGCACTAGATTGAATAGAATGAGCAAATCCAGTAATTGGAACAATTAAACCTGCTTTAAATTTAATAACATACTTATCAAAATCACAAAAAGAAGTTAAAAAACAAGATAATCCAATTAATAAGAGTAAAATAATTGAAATAGATGCATCTTTTTTAATTTCAAAATAATTTATTAGTAGTAATCTTATTACTTCACAACTAGATCCAATTATTCCTCCACATAAAAAAGCCTTTATTAGATTATTACTTCTTTTTGGTTTAGGTTGTGTCTTTTTTACAAGCTTTTGGTATTCTTTTTTTTCCATTTAAAAACCTCCATTTTTATTATGAAGGTTTTAAGGAGTTTTTATGCACAAATATACTTTTTTATTTTTTTCTTAGAAGAACTTTCTAATCTCGAAACCTTAACTTGAGATAGACCTAATATTCTAGCTACCTCATCTTGAGTTAAATCTTTAAAGTATCTATAATCTATTATCTTTCTTTCTAACTCATCTAAAGTTTCAAGTGAATCATCAATAAGTATTTTAGTATCATAATCTACTTCTTTGCCAATAAAGTTATATAAATTATTTTCTAAATAACTATTTTCTTCATCTAATGATAAAACTTCATTAGAACAAGTAATAATAACTTCATTAATTAAGTTTAAATCTACCTCTAAAAATAAACTTATTTCTTCTAATGATGGTGTTCTATTAAATTTTTGTGTCAATATATTTCTAGCATCTTCAATTCTTTTATACATTTTTAAATAATCTCTACTAAGTTTTATCTTTCGGCTATTTATAGCATATTCTCTCATAGCACCAAAGATATGTTTATAAGCATAAGTAGAAAATTTTATGCCAGAATTTATATCAAAATTATCAATAATTCTAGTTATTGTTAAATAACCAACTTGATATAAATCTTTTTTTTCAACTCCGTAAAATTTATTTGCCAAATGCATAATCAAATGTTTTATATTTTCATCATTTATTACTTCATTTACATCTAACTTCATAGCCTCACCTAAACTTTTAAAATATCAAGTGCAACGAGTTCACTAGATATTTCTCTAATATTTTCTATATCGAATTTATTATTTACCATAAGTACCTTTCCTTTATTATTTAATACTGCATTATTACCCATTAACAATATTTTTTTCCCAATTTCATCAATACTTTTTAATTCATTAATATTGTAAACTAAATTTTTGATTCCATTATTTATTATTATTGGTATTAATGTATCATTTAATTTATCTGCTGTAATTTGTGTCAGAGCTCCTTTCAATCTTACAAATAATATTCCTCTAATAAACTCCAAATTAATATTTAACATAATCACCATCCACTTAAATATAATTAATAATCTTTTATTTATAAATATATTCGACAAAAGATCTATTTCTTTTTTTTCTTACTTAACAATATGTCTACAATAATTAATATTACAAATATTAAAATCTTAATACTAAATTTTATATAATTATTATCTTTAAAAGTTTTTACTGTATTTTCATTAGCATATACAAAACTATAATAAGAAAAAAATAAAATATATAGTAGAAAAATCTTTTTCATATTTTCCTCCCAATATATTTATTATTTATTTTTTTTATTTTCCTTTAACCTAATGCAACATCCAATATCATCATTATGCAAAAACCTATTATAGTAACAAAAGCCATTAAATCTTTTTTTTCAGTATTTTGACTCTCCGGTATTATTTCTTCAATTACAACATATAGCATTGCTCCAGCTGCAAAAGCAAGCAAATATGGTAACAATACATTTACCTTCAATACTAAAGCTGCCCCTATTATTCCAGCAATTGGTTCAACTATTCCACTTAAACTGCCAATTAAAAATGATTTTGATTTTGACATCCCATTTCTTAAAAGTGGCAAACTAATTGCACTTCCTTCCGGAAAATTTTGTATGCCTATACCTAAAGCTAAAGTTATAGCTGAAGCTATAGTAGCACCATTTAGACCATATATTACTGAACCAAATGCAACACCAATTGCCATCCCTTCAGGAATATTGTGCAAAATTATAGAAAATATTAGTAAGATAGTTCTTTTATTATCACTACTAGTTTTTATTTTTCTTTCAAATATTTTATCACCAATAAATAATAGTATAGTTCCACCTAATATTCCAATTGATAATACTACTACTGGAATTAACTTTAAAGATAATGCCATATCTATAGCAGGATTAATTAAAGAAAAAAAAGATGCTGCTATCATAACTCCTGCTGATATAGATAAAAATGAATCCAATAAAGTTTTATTAAATTTTTTAAATAAAAATACACTTGCTGAACCTAAGGTAGTAATTAAAAAAGTAAATAAACATGCTATAAATGATTGCATAATAGGATTAAGTTCATAAAAAAAATTAATCATTTTTACCACCTATAGTATTAAATGATTAATTTTTATTTAAGTGCAACTTTTTTTAATATTATCTTTTTACTTCCATTATTACTGGCAATATTATTGGACGTCTACCAGTTATATTATTTATAAATGGGTTTAATTCTAATATTATCTGATTTTTTAAATTTATATAACTATATCCAGTTGCTAAAGAATTTCTTACAATTTCACTAACTTTTTTTTCAATTTCATGAATTAATTCACCGTTTTCATTAACTAGAATAAAACCTCTAGTCGTAATATTAGGCTTAATTAATAATTCCTTTTTTATAGGATCAACGTTTATTATAGTTACAAGTATACCATCATTACTCATTAATTTTCTGTCTTTTATAACTATACTTCCAACATCTCCAATTCGAGAGCCATCTACATAAATATCTCCAGCTTGAACTTTTCTATTAACTATTGCTCCGTTCTTTGTTATATCTAAAACATCACCATTTTTCATAATAAATACATTATCAGATGGTATATCACACATTATAGCTAAATCTCTATGTTTTTTAAGCATCCTATATTCGCCATGAACAGGCATAAAATACTCTGGTTTAATTATCCTTAAAAGCCATTTTAATTCTTCTTGTTTAGCATGTCCAGAAGTATGAATATCGGCAAGTTCCGTATTAGTAACTACCTTAACACCTTTTAAATATAACTTATTGATAATTTTATTAATACTTGCTCTATTTCCTGGAATAGGACTTGATGAAAAGATAACAACATCATCAGGCAAAAGCTGAATTTGTTTATGTGTTCCATTTGCAATTCTAGATAAAGCTGCTAATGGCTCACCTTGAGAACCAGTACATAATATACATATTTCATCTTTTTTATAATTCTTATAATCATTTGCCTCTATAAAAATTGTACTGTCTTTAATTAAATCATTTTTAAGAGCAATCTCTTTTGCATTTTCCATACTTCTACCAAAAGTAATGATTTTTCTATTATTTTTTCTACAAGTTTCTACTATATGCTTAATTCTATAAATATTAGATGCAAACGTAGCTATAATAATTCTAGATTTTACTTTTGCAAATACATCGCCCAAAGCCTCATCGACACTACTTTCACTTTTTGAAAATCCCTCTGACAATCCATTAGTGCTATCGGCAAGTAGTAATTTAACACCTTTTTTACCTAACTCTGCCATTTTATGAATATCAGCCATAGGTCCTATAGGCGTTAAATCAAATTTAAAATCTCCTGATGTAACTATAATTCCTACAGGAGTATGTATTACAATAGCATAAGAATCTGGTATTGAATGAGTTGTATTGATAAATTCAACTTCTATAGTTTTATATTTTACATATGAATCTTGATTTATAATTTCAATATTATCATATTTTAAATTTTTATCTTCTAATTTTTTTACTATTAAATCATTGGCAATTCTTGGAGCATATATTCTTGGTATATTTATGCTTTGTAATAAAAAAGTTATACCACCTATATGATCTTCATGCCCATGAGTAATAAATAAACCTCTAATTTTATTTTCTTTTTGTTTTAGATATGTAATATCTTGTATAACATAATCAATTCCTAATAAATCGTCTTCTGGAAACATAACTCCAGCATCAATTATTATTAAATCTTTGCTAGTTTCAATAACATACATATTTTTGCCTATTTCACCTAGACCTCCCAAAGCAAAGACAGACGTAGTTTCGTCTATATTTTTCATAAAACTCCTCCTTAAAAATAATTACAAAGCTAATAGATAAGATAATTATAATATATCTTTTTTATTTTGTCTAGCAATAAAAACTGATTCTTGTGAACCAGTTATATATCTATATAAACCTCAACATATCCAGAAAAAGTCCTTCCTTGATCTTCATTTTGCTCAGAACCAATACCCTGAAGTTTAAAATTAATTTCATATTCCTGAACTTCAAGAGGAGCAATTGTTATCTTTTCTTGAATTACTGAATTTATTTTAGGTACTGTCATATAATCGATAATTGTATTATATTTATTACCTTCTATTCTAGATAACCTATATTTAAAATTATCTGTTATATAATCATTTGACGTTACAACCCATCTTAAATTGTAAGTAAGAGAATAAAATTTAGATTTATTTGTTATTTTAAATTTCTTTGTAGGAACAACATTTTCATATCCAGGTTGATCATCTGGCAATATTTTAGAAATATTTAATTCTTTTCCATCCTCATATTCTAATATTAAATCATCTAATATAACTGACTCATTTTCTATAATACAATTTGAATCACATATATTATCATTGTTAGTATCACACAATTTATCACATATTCCATCTAAATTAGTATCAAAATTTAATTCAGCTTTTCTATCATTATTAATATCTTTATTTAAATCAATAATTCCATCTCCGTTTAAATCTAAATTTATGTCTGGCCAACCATCATTATCTATATCGCAATTTACATCACATATACCATCTTTATTATTATCTTGATTAGTTAGATTAAAATCTGCTTTATTATCTTCATTTTTATCAACATTAAATATAGGTTTTCTATTTTTTTCATAATCAATATTAATATCTGGTTTTAAGTCATTATTAGTATCTACATTAATTTTAGGAATTTTAATATTATTACTTGTTATATTAATATCTGGAATTCCATCACCATTAGTATCTTTATTTAATTTGCTAATTTCATTATAATTTATAACTGAATAACTTGTTTCTAATAAAAGCATAAAAAACATTATTATTAGTGATAAAAATAATAAAACTACTTTATTCTTATAATTTTTTATTACTATTTTTTTATTTTTTTTCGACACGAGAATTTTATTTGGAAAATACAATTTATAATCCTTAATATCACTTATTAATTGAACACAACGCAAAGAATATTTTTCTATTATATCGCTTGAATATTCATTATAAATTTCTCTAAATATATTTTCAAAAAAAATCTTTAATTCATTAGAACTTTTATTTTCTAATTCATCAATATATATTGTAATAGGTTTGATTTTTTTCTTAGTATCCATTAGTTAATCACCTTTTATAATAAATCTATTTAAATACTAGCATAAAAAATATATAAATTGCAAGTTTATATATTATTATTTTTTTCTATATACATAGCATCTCCAAAAGAAAAGAATCTATATTGCTTTTCTACAGCTTCTTTATAAGCATTCATAATGTATTCTCTTTTAGAAAAAGCACTTACTAACATTATTAATGTACTTTTAGGTAAATGAAAATTA
Source organism: uncultured Bacilli bacterium (assembly GCA_947626515.1). GTDB lineage: Bacteria > Bacillota_I > Bacilli_A > RF39 > UBA660 > UMGS1124. The sequence continues at coordinate 3,331 of CANQSL010000035.1, read as the reverse complement.
GTTATAAGTCCATCTATAGCCTTAAATTTATACCCTGGATATATAAATATATTAGTATCCCCCACACATGGAACAAACTTATTATATTTAGAATAAACAGTCTCCAATGTTCTACAAGAAGTAGTTCCAACTGCAATAATCTTGTGTCCACTTTCTTTAACTTCATTAAGTGTTTGTGAAGCTTTTTCATCCATAATATAGTGTTCTGTATGCATTTTATGATCTTCAATATTAGTTACATTGACTGGTCTAAATGTACCTAATCCAACATGCAAAGTTATCTTTACTATTTTTATACCTTTTTTTTCAATACTATTTAATAATTCATTAGTAAAATGTAACCCTGCTGTAGGAGCAGCAGCAGATCCATAATTTTTAGCATAAACGGTTTGATATCTATCTTTATCTTTTAATTTTTTATGAATATATGGTGGAAGTGGCATAGATCCTAATTTATCTAATATTTCCATTAAAACACCTTGATAAATCAATTTAACAATAGTTATTCCTTCTTCTTTTATTTCAATAACCTCAGCAAAAAGTTCGTTTGAGCCAAAAGTAATAACCGTTCCAACTTTTAATCTTTTTTGTGGTTTAGATAAACACTCCCAAATATTTTCTTTTACATTATTAAGTAAAAGAAGTTCAATAACGGCTCCTGTATCTCTTTTTTCACCTATTAATCTTGCTGGAATAACTTTAGTATCATTTAACACTAAAGCATCACCTACTTCTAAATAATCAATAATATTAGAAAATTTTTTATGATCGATATTGCCATCTTTATCTAAAACAAGTAATTTTGATTCACTTCGATTTGCTAATGGAGTTTGTGCTATTAATTCTTCTGGCAAATAATAGTCAAAATCATTTACTTTCATATAATCATCCCCAACCAAAAAATATTATAACAATTTATAACTACACTGTAAAATTTTTTTATAAAAAAAACTAATACGCTTTGCATTAGTTTATTTTTTTTCTAATTTTGCAGTTATAGAATTTAATACATCTATTGCTGTAAGCCTTACTTCATCAGCAGCCTTTTCCAATATTGGAGTTCCTTTTTTTACAGCATATTTATATAATTCTTCACTCTTTTTAACAATTAATTTTCCTTTATCCTTAGCTATTTTTAAAACTTTTTCTTTATCCAAATCATCTAATTCTTGTTTTATTTCTTCAATATGCTTTTCTATATAATCTTTAACATCTTCAGCATCAATATCTTTTATAGAATTATATAATTCATTAAGTTTATTTTTTAATTTTTTTCTAGTTTCACTACCTTTTTCAGGAGCAAATAATAAACCCAAACCAACTCCTAAACCTACACCTGCCATAACTTTTCCAATATTCTTTTTCATTCTTCTTCATCTTCCTTTCTTCTCTTTATTATTTTATTAATAGAATTCACAATAAATTCCACTATATTCATTATTCCACTAGATATAGTTGTTCCAAATGAATCAACTAAGCTAAAAATGGAATCAAACGAACTAACCTTATTTTGTACGTCATCTAATAATTTATCGGTTTTATTTAAAAGAATAATACATTTAATACCCAAAATTATTAAAACTACTAAAAATACAATTAATAGTATTTGCACCATTATTGGTAAAAATTCAGCTAAAGTCATTTTTATTCACCTTTCTCTTCATACATTGAATCTATTAAACTAAATAAATCTGCTTCATCTTCATTTATTTCATCATTTTCTGTTGTAATTTCTTCTTTTTTTTCTATATTTTCTTGATCTTCATATAAATCTTCAATAGTATTTGTAGGTGTATCTTCATCAATTGTACTATTTATAGTATTATCACTATTTTGATTATTTATACTAACATCACTTGGCAATTCCAAATTTAAATCATCTTCAATTATTAGTTCTCCAATAGTCTTTAATTTATCAACTGGCTCTTCAACAACTCTATTATTATCAATATGCTTTTTTTCTTTATTCGTATCATGATGTTTTTCTAAATTGTTTTCTATATCTTGTTCCAATCCACCAAAAGCTCTTTTTCTAACTTCATCAATAGTAAGTTCTTTAGGACTTCTAAGAATTTCTTTTTTTACAACAACATCTTCCTTTTTATAATTTTGGTCTAATATACCATATACTGGACTAATAATAGGAGTTGGCTTAAACTTTCTCTTATCTTCTCTTTTATTTAAAAACTCACTAAAATCTTTAGTAGTATTTTGAACTTCTCTATGCTCTACTTTTTTAACTTCTTTTTCATGTTTTAAAACTAAATCAGGTAAGTCTTCAAATTCTTTAGTATCAGCAAAATCTATAGGAAAATTAAAAGTTGATTCAGATTTATATGATTCTTTATCACTAAAATCATCTTTAGGAACTTTTATTTCTTTAATAGGATTAATATCTTCAACAATTACATCTTCTTTAGCTTTATGTTCTACTTTTTTTGTCTCACTCTTTATTTCTGGTAATTCAATTTCTTCTTCATCAAATAAAATGCCTTTTACCTTACTTATAAAACCCATAAATACTTTCCTTTCTAATTAATTTTGTCATAATCTGGAATATCTTCATTATTTTCATAATTATCATATTCTTCAACTACTTTTAAAAAGTTATCTTTATCACTTTCTTTTCCAAAAATATCTAATTTTTCTTCTTTATTATTTATATTATTATCTTCTACTAAATTTTTAATTATTTCATCATCATATTTTATAGTAGATAATAATATTATTGAATTATTAATAGCTTCATTAATATCCATTTCATTTACTTTCACTTCTATTTTAGCATAATTATATATAATTTCAACTAAGTATTTATCATTATCTATATTATTAACTTCCAAATATCCATAATTATCACCATTTTGGAAATTATAACTAATATAAGATGCATTATTATCATATGTCTTTTTCGTTTTATTATAATAGCTAATAACATCTACATATAAATAATATGTATAGTTATTACTATTGATTTTTTCATTAAAATCTATATCATTTTTTATATTCATATATTTTGGCAAATAATATTTATAGCCTTTACGATATTGATTATATATTTTATTAGTTTTATTTTCTTTTATAACATTATTTATATTATCTTTATAGTCTATTTCATTTATATTAGTACATCCTACTGTAATAAATAAAAAAGACAAGATAAGTAAAATTTTTTTCATATTTCACCTACTCTTTTATTATTATAACAAAAAAAAAGAAATAATTAAATATTTTTTTATTTATCATATTTCCTATTGTGATTTTTAAATAAAAATGTTACATCAAATAAAATGAATTTTAAGTAAAAATGTTACATGAGGGAATTGATTAA
>CANQSL010000034.1 GCA_947626515.1 uncultured Bacilli bacterium | reverse complement strand
AAAATATCAAAATACACCATATTATTTTGCTTATGTATTAGAAGTACCAAATGCAACAGAGAAAACAAAAATCACGACATCTGGAATGGGAAGAACAGGTGAAATAAAATGGGAAAATTTTGATGTAAAAGAAAACGGAAAAACTCCTGGAATAGTAGTCTTAGTACCAGTAATAAAAACAGAATGGGAAAAAGATAAAACATATAGTATAACAATAGATTTAGATGGAGAAACAAGTGAAGATAAAAAAACAGGAGAAGAATATGAACCAACAACATATAAACTAGATTTAAGTGGATTAACATTCCAAGAAGAATCTGAGACAACTCCAACATTAGATAAAGCAAGCAATAAAGATAAACAACTTATGGCGGAAGGAAACTATAAATCTGAATTAAATGAAAAACTTAAATTGGAAAAACAAGAAGATGGTACATATAAATTAACAGGTAAAATGAAAGAACAAGTTTTAGGTAATTCATTATTTAATAAGGATGAACAAACTGGATATTTCTTTGATTTTACATTTGTAAAACCAGCTGGCGTTGAAAGTAAAAATGCAAAAATATCTAGTTTAATAAAAGAAGATGGTAATTACAAAGATAATAAAGTATTTGTACAATCTGAATATGATGAAAATGGTAATTTAACAATTTTACAAAGATTTGATCCTGAAACAAATTGTTCAGATAAAGAAAAATGTAAATTATATTTTAGTGTTGATTGGGATGGAGAAAGTGATAAATACTTACCTACAATATATACTATTGATTATAGTGAAGTAACTTTAGAAAAATCTTCATTATTTGAGATTAAAGCACTAAATAGCAATGATGAAAATACATTTGATGATGATGGCTGGCTTGACAAAAAGGGATATTCGATAAAGATTGAGCAAGACAAAAATAGTCCAAATAAATATAAATTAAGTGGTATTCTTCCTATATTTGAAGATAATGAGTGGGAAGATAGTAATGATCCACTTGAATCTAATGAAAATGATTATTATTTAGGTTTAATTCTTAAATTGATTAATGCTCCAAAAGGCTTTGAAGATGAAGATGACAAAATGTCTATAAAATTTTTGGATTCTGATGGGGAAGATAATAATTATCAAACAGTTACAGCTTCAGATTTTGGAACATCACAATCACTTTACATTTTAAAATATCTTGTTCCTTCTGATGAATCTAAAGAATTTGAAATTAGAGTAGATTTAGACGGCGATGATAATGAAGAATATGCTCCATATACGGTAACAATAGATTATTCTGATTTGGAATTCCAAAACTATTCACTTGATAATGTTGATTTTGATATTATTGATGAAAACAAATTAGAAACTGATTCGAAAGAAAAACAAGAATTAGAAAGTTATGGATTTAATCCTGAAACAGTTGCTGGGGTAACGATAAAAGAAGAACAAACTGGTGGTGAAGAAAGAGAATCTTCTAAAACAGGGTTACAAGGAAGTATTAAAGAACAAACTTTAAATGAAAGTGCTGGATTTGAAGATAATACTGGATACTTTGTTCCAATTAAAATATCAGTTCCTAAAAATGAAGAATGGTTTAATAAACATCAAAATGAATGGACAATTACTTTATATAATGAAGATGGAAAAACTAAAGTATATACTCCTACTGAAAAAGAATATGACCAAGGTTGGGTACTTGTTTTATTTAGAATTGACAAAGATAAATCAGATGAAAAAGTTTTAAAATATGAAATTGATTTTGATGGTGATGGAGATGCATTCTTACCAACAGAATATAAAATTAAATATGAAGATTTAAGTTATCAAACAGAAAATAAAATAAAATTTGAATATTTTGATGAAACAACAGGAAAAATCTTAACAAAAGAACAAATAGTATATGAAGGAGAAAAAATTGATCCTTCAGAAGTTCCTTCTTTTGAAGAAAGTAATTATAAATATCATAGTTTTAGTAATTGGTATGATTCAACAAAAACTTCTAATGAAAAATATGATATTGAAAATGAAACAACCGAAGCAAATGAAGATTTAACATTAAAGGCTCATTGGAATTTAAATGTTGAAAAATTCATGAGTGATGTAATAACTGATTTAAATAGTAAAGATACAACAAATTCTAATGTCTTTAGCGATGAATTTACATTAGAAAAAGATGGAAAAAACATTACTATAGATATTAAAAGTCCAAATGTATCTTTGACAAAACTTGCTAGTACAAGTATTCCAGGAACAATAGCATATCTTTTACAAAGGGGAGAAATTAAGGATATTACTTTGAATATTGATGATCAAAATATTCCTTTTAAAAAAGAATATAAAGCTGAAAACGGTAAAAATTATACAGATGAATCTTCAAGAACTTTATTAGATGAAGAAGGAAAAGCTTTAAAAGAGGAGATTGTAGAAGGTGCAAAAGGTGCTTTTGATGAAGCATTAGATAAACATGAAGAAACTGCAACTTTAGACGAATTGGAATATGATAATAAATCATTTACTATAAAAATTGGTGATACTGATCCTTCTGTTACTTTAGTTAAAGAAGATGGAACAGAGTTAACAGAAGAAGATAAAACATATACATTTAAATTTGATTCCGATTTTGCTGTAGTAGATCAAGATGGCGAATTAGGTGCTACAAAAGTTAAAGACGCAGTAGAAAGTGAAAAAAATTATAGTACAGTTTACGTTGATGGAGACATTACAGAAGATAGTACAATTGAATTGACACCAAAAAATGATGTTACTATTGAGTCATTGGAAAATGCTAGTGGAATTAGTTTAGCAAGTACTGAAAATAAAACCATTAAAGTAGAATCTGGTGATTATGTTATTGACGTAAAAGCTGGAAATGGTGAATTGAAAATTTCTAATTTAGAATTAACAGGTGGAAATAAAGCTGAAGTAAAAGTTGAAGCAGGTGCTAATGCGAATGTAGAAAACCTTAAATTATCTAAGAATGAAAAAGAAACATTGGAAGAAGGCATTTATGTTGCTGCAACTGGTAAATTGACAGCCACTAACTTAACATTTGATGGTGAAACACATGATGTTCCTACTGTTAGAGGAGAAAGAAATAAAAGTGCTAATACTAGTGCTAAGGTATCATTTAAAAACTCTACTGAATCTGTTAGTCCATTTTATGATATTATAAAACATGATAGTGTTTGGTGTGCTGATGCAGATGCTACAAGCAAAAACCAAGTGGAAAGTTGCAAAACAACTAGCTATGATGATGAGTATAAAACTACTGATGATACTTTCTATTATGTAAATAATGAAAATAAGATAGATTATACACTTGTCGGTTTTATGAATAAATATAAATTTAGTGGAGGAATGGTTAAGGTAGTAGAAAAAGGAAAAGTGGGAGTTCTTAAACCAGCTGAACTAAGAACTGAAGACAAAACTGGTTCAGATACAACACTTCATTTTGCTGGTTGGGGAACAATGAATACTTCAACTATGAACTATAGCGATTTAATTACAGATTGGAGTAATATTAAAGTTGAAAGCAATAGCGAATCTATGAAATGGTATTATGCTTATTATGTTGAATACGGACATAAAATTACTATTAATTTAAATGGTATAAATAATATAGATAGTATTAAAGATTATGATAAAAAAGAATATCATACTTATAAGTTAAATGATAAAACTAATGGAGACATGACTATTGGTGAGTTAAAGAAAATTGATTCTGATTTTGCCAAAATGTGGGACGATATAGAAAAAGCAGATACTAGTCATAATAAATTAATGATAAATGGAGAAGAAGCTAAAGCAGATACTAAAATATCAGCAGATGTAACATTATCACTTACAGCTGCTGCTGAAATGGGTTAATTTTTAAAATAATAAAGGTGTAATATATGTTTTGCACCTTTATTTCTTTAATATAAGAATTAGTTCAATTAGTTTACTTTTTATTTATTAATTGACATAAATATATTTTTATAATAAAATTTAATGTAGGAGGCTACGTAATATGAATATTAAACAAAAACTTGTATTAGGAATATCAGCTATATTTATGTTAACACTAACTATTGTTGGCGTAACTTATTCTTATTTTGTAACAAAAGTAACTGGAGATACTCCTGAAAATATTAAATTAGAAAGTGCTAAATTTGGAGTGAAGTATGCTGATGGCAATGGATATGTAAACATAACTAATATTTTACCGGGAACTAAAATATATAAAGCATTTACAGCTGAAAATGAATTTCCTAATGATACATCGTTTATGATTTATATTACATCGTCTACTTCAGGAGATAAAAAGTTTATAACTGCATCAGACGATAATAAACAAGATTGTTATAATGCTCAAACTGTAGAAGCTGCAAAGGCTCTTACAGATAAAAATTGTTTTGATGGAGCAGAATATAGTAATATATATGTAACATTAAAGGAATATAAAGGAAATGTTCAAATAACTGAAAATATGGATCAAGCTACTTTGAGTTCAATGTTTGATGAAAGTGGTAATACTTTAGTTGCTAATGCTCAAAAATTAAAAACTGTTAAACAAAATTTAGGGGATAGACAATTAATCGTAGGTGCAACTAATAACATAGCGACTAATAAAAAATATATTTTAGAATTGGAATATAAGTTAGAAGATTACAATCAAGATTTAGAGAATGAGGCTCAATTATCAGTATTGATAAATTACGAATCTTAAAAATCAAAGAAATTTGATTTTTTTTTAAATAAATTATTTACAAAAATATTACTTAATATTATAATAAAAAACAATTACAGGGAGGTTAATATTATGAAGGAAAATTTACCTATACTATTATTAAAAAAACTAATATTGCTCCCTAATCAAGAAGTACGTTTAGAAATAAATAATGATATATCAAAATTGGCAATAGAAGATTCTTTAAATAATTTTAATTCTAATATATTGGTTATAAGTCCTATAAATGTATTAGAAGAAAAACCTAGTGCAAGTGATTTGCCAAATGTAGGTGTAATAGGTAAAATTAAAACTAAAATAAAACTTCCTAATGGGAATTTTAGAATAATAATAAAAGGATTAAATAGAGTAAAAGTTTTAGAATATTTTCAAAATGATAAAATGTTGAAATGTTCTATAAAAAGATTATATATAAATAATGGTAATGAAGTAGAAGAATTAGCTTATTTAAGAAAATTAAAAGAATTGGTTAATGATTATATTATGCTTAATTCAGAATCAGATAATATGATTTCTTCTACTATTGAAAATGTTAATGATTTAGATTATTTAACTGATATAATTGTATCTTTTTTACCTCTAGATAAAGAAAAAAAATTATTCTATATGAATGAATTTGATTATATAAAAAGGGCAGAAAGTTTAATTAAAGAAATAAATATAGAATTAGAAGTAATTGAATTAGATACTAAAATAGAAGATGAGATAAGAGAAAAGTTTGAAAAAGAACAAAGAGATTATATATTAAAAGAAAAAATTAATAAATTAAATAATGAATTGGGTATTCTTACTGATAAACAACAAGAAATAAATAGATATAAAGAGCTATTAGATGATTTAGTACTAAAAGATAGTATTAAGAAAAAATTGCTTTTAGAAATAAAGAGATATGAATATACACCAGATAATAATCCTGATTTGTCAGTTATTAGAAATTATTTAGATTGGGTATTGAATTTGCCATGGAACAAATTCTCTAAAGAAGAGACAAATTTAACAAAGATAAAAAATAATTTGGATAAAACACATTATGGATTAGAAGAAATAAAAAAGAGAATTTTAGAGTTTGTAAGTATTAAAAAAATAAATAAAAATGTTTCTAGTCCAATATTGTGTTTAGTAGGACCTCCAGGAGTTGGTAAAACAACTTTGGGTATGAGTATAAGTGCTTCATTAAATCGAGAATTTTATAAAATTAGTGTAGGTGGATTAAATGAACCAAGTGAATTAATTGGACATAGAAGGACTTTTTTAGGAGCTAATCCGGGTAAAATCATTCAAGGAATAAATAAATGTGGAGTATCTAATCCAGTTATATTAATAGATGAAGTAGATAAAATGGTTAGTGATTTTAAGGGAGATCCTTCATCAATTTTATTAGATATATTAGATGAATCTCAAAATAATATGTTTATCGATAATTATATTGAAGAACCGTTTGATTTATCTAAAGTAATGTTTATACTAACTGCTAATAGTATTGATGATATACCTACTGCATTAAAAGATAGATTAGAAATAATAGAGATAAATTCTTATACAGAATACGAAAAATTAGATATTGCTAAAAAATATTTAATAAAAGATATTTTGGAAAAATATGGTATTAAAAAAATTACTATAGATGATAATACTATATTGGAAATAATAAATGACTATACTAAAGAAGCAGGCGTAAGGGAATTAGATAGAATATTAAAAAGATTAATAAGGAATCATTGTTTGGAAAACAAAAAGTCAAGTAAAATTACTATTAAAGACGTTAAAAATATTTTGGGAGAAGCTAAATATATAAAAGAAGAAATAGATAATCACTTAGGCGTAGTTAATTCTTTAGCTTGGACACCTTATGGTGGCAATGTTCAAAAAATTGAGTGTGTTGCTTATCCTGGTAATGGCAATATTATTACAACTGGAAATATTGAAAAAATATTAGAAGAGAGTATTAAAATATCTTTGACGTATATTAAATCAAATCGTTTTGTTAAAGGTGATTTAAATTTATTAGATTTACATATTAATGCTTTGAATGCTAGTGTAAAAAAAGATGGTGCAAGTGGGGGAATTGCAATAACTACATCTATTTTAAGTAAATTAAAAAATAAATTAATTGATAATGATGTTGCAATGACAGGTGAAATAACCTTAAATGGAGATATACTTGCTGTAGGTGGGATAAAAGAAAAGATAATAGGTGCATATAATAATGATATAAAAACCATATTTATTCCTTATAATAATAAAAATGATTTAAATAGTATACCTCAAAATATAAAGGACAATATAAAGATAATATTAGTAAAAAATTATAAAGAGATTTATGAAAAATTGTTTTAGTTAATCTCTTTTTTATTTTAATAAAATGTGTTAATATTTTAGTGAGGTATTTTATGAAAGAAAATAATAAAAAATTAATTATATATTTTATTATTGCTCTTATAATTTTATTGTTATTAGGCATTATTTTTAATATGCATTTTAATAATCAAACAATGGCATAATAAAAGATGAGAAATCTCATCTTTTTTAGTTATTAGAATTATTCCAAGTCCAACCAGCACCGATTATAATTACTAATAAGATAAATAGAACAATCCACAATGCAGCACCCCAGCCGTATCCATTAGTTTGACCAGCATATGTTGATTGGCAACAAGGATTATAGTTATAACCACTGTTATAACCACCATTGTATCCGTAATAATACATAATATACCTCCTAATCTATCTAATATAGTTTATTAATAAAGTAATAAATTTGTTATTATAAATTTATTATTAAAAGTAAAAAAAAGTAAAATTTATATAAAATATTTGACAAAGATGACTCAAAGTGCTATAATTATGGCACATCAGGTAATAAGGGGGTTTATTATGAAAGGGTTTATTCTTGATTATATTAATGAAAATGAATTTAGAAAGTTAGAAAGAGCTTTAAAAAAATACAATAAGTTAGCATATAAGAAATTGAATTTTACATATTATCCTGAATTGAGAAAAGGTAATTTAATTGGAGAGATTATTAGTAAAAATAAAAAAGATAAAACTGAGACTTATGAATTAAAATTACCTTGTGAAAATTTATTTAAACAAGTACATGGAGATCTTACTTTAAGATATATAGTATATAAAGAAGAAAATGTTATTATGTTAGATACTATAACTCCAACTGAAATTTTGCTAGAAGGTCATATGGCTGAATTAACTACTTATAAAGGAGTTATGATAAGTAAAGCTAATGCTTCTAAAGATATGTTTAAAATTGATTTAATTAATATGATGCAAAATAAGTAAAATTTTGCATTTTTTTTGAAATAATTTTAATTACATAAAAAAAGTATTTAAAAAATTAATTTAATTTGGTACAATTACAACATAGAGGTGGATAAGACATGAATATGAAAAATAATAATGTTAGGATAATTATATTAATAATTGCAATGTTCATGGTATCATTATCAATTATAGGATTTACATATGCTTATTTTACAGCACAAATAACAGGAAATCCAACAAATGACAATGTAAAAGTTACGTCTGGAAATTTAGAAGTTACTTTTACTTCTTCATCAATAATAACAGCATCAGGTATAGTTCCAGGCTGGAAAAGTGATGGAAGAAGTTGGTATGATCCTATGGCAAGAGATAATGCGGGCCATATAATTGCTCAACATATAACTACTTCAGTAACTGAAGTTCCTCAACAATATAAAAATAGTTCATATGGTTATGCGTTGCCTTCTAAGTTTAAAGTTCAGAGTACAGGAGATTCAACTAATAAAGCTTATTATGTAGTGGAATTAACTAATATTGCGAATGGCATAACTAAAATTGGTGATTTTGACGATACAAAAAACATGGTGGTTTATCTATATAAAGGTCAACATAATGAATCTGCAGATTTAGTGAGTACAAATATTTTGTGGAATAGTTCTTTAGCGACAAGTGGAAATCAAATAATTCCAAAAGTGTTTGAAATTTCTCCAAAAGAAATTAATAATTTATATGTTGTATTAGAATATAAAAACGATGAAAGTAATGATCAATCTCAAAATATGGGAAAAGCTGTTTCTGCAACAGTAAAAATTGTAGGAGTTGCGAAAAATACTGCAGGCAATTGGGTTAATGAAAGTGGAACTACTATGGTTTCAAGTAGTGTTTCAGGAAACCCAGTTGTATTAGGGAATAACAATAGTTAAAAACTGTAAAAAATTACAGCTTTTTCTTTTGTCAATTTTTGACAAAGATTATTAAAAACTTTGATTAATGTAAATATTATGTTATACTTTAAATAAGTAAGGTGAAGATATGGAGTTTATAGAGGTAAATAATTGTTATAAAATTTATAAAAATGGCGTAACTGCACTTGCTGATGCATCATTAAAAGTAAATAAGGGAGAATTTGTTTTTTTGATAGGTTCTACTGCAAGTGGTAAATCTACTTTGTTAAAGTTACTTTATAGAGAAGAAAAACCTAATAAAGGTGAAGTTTATGTAGGTGGAGTAAACGTATCTAAATTGAGAGATGGTAAAGTTTATAAATTTAGAAGAAAAATTGGAATAGTGTTTCAAGATTTTAAGTTACTTCCAAAATTAACCGTTTATGAAAACGTTGCTTATCCTTTAGAAAGTTATGGCATGAAATCGAGTGAAATAAAGGGTAGTGTTTTAAAAGCTCTTGAAAGAGTTGGATTAAAGGATAAATATAGAAGTTTTCCTCATGAGCTTTCAGGTGGAGAACAACAGAGAGTTTGCATAGCTAGGGCAATTGTAAATGAACCTAAATTAATATTGTGCGATGAACCTACAGGAAATCTAGATCCAGAAACTTCTAAAGAAATTATGGATGTTTTAGAAAGTATTAATAAAGATTTAGGAGCGACTATAATTATGGCTACTCATGATAAAGAAATCGTTAATCGAATGAAAAAGAGAGTAATAACTATAAAAGATGGTGTTGTTGTTAGGGATAAGAAGAAAGGAAGTTATGATAATGAGACTATTAAGAATAGTAAAGCGTAGTATTAGAGATTCTTTTAAAAGTATTTTTAGAAACTTTAGCCTTTCTTTTGCAAGTGTGTCTTGTACAGTAATAACACTTATATTAGTTGCTTTGAGCATTGTTGCTTCATATAATGTAACAAATATGACAGATAAAATAGAAAAAGAATTAACTGTTATAGCATTTGTTGAATCAGATGCTACAAAAGAAGAAATCAATAGTATTAGAAAAGATATAGAAAATATTGATAATATAGATAAAAAAAATATAGTTTTTAGAAGTAAAGATGAAATAAAAAAGAATATCGGAGCAGAGAATGCCGAATTAAAAAGTATTATGGATACTTGGGATGAAGGAGAAAATCCTTTACAGAATACATTTGTGCTTAGAGTATTAGATATAAAAAAGATAAAAGAAACTGCAGCTAGTTTAAAAAATATAAAAAAAGTTACACTAGTAAAATATGGTGAAACTATGGTGGAAAGAATGATTAATGTCTTTGATTTAATCAAAAAAGTTGCAATAGTTTTAGTTGTAGCATTGATATTAGTAACTGCATTTTTGATAACTAATACTATAAAAATTACAATATTTAGTAGAAGAAATGAAATAAATATAATGAGATTAGTTGGTACTAGCAATAGCGTTATAAGAATGCCTTTCTTATTTGAAGGTTTCTTATTAGGTATAATTGGAAGTATAATTCCTGTTTGTTTGACTATTTTTGGATATACATATTTTTATGAAAGCATGGGAGGAGTAATATTTTCAAATTTAGTAGAATTAGTTGAGCCGTCTAAAATAGTATATATAACATCTTTAATAATATTAGTTATTGGTTCTGTTGTAGGAATGTTTGGTAGTGGACAAGCAGTAAGGAAGTATTTAAAAGTATGAAAAGGTTAGTTAAATTATTTATTGCAATTAATATTTTAAATATTTGTTTATTTGCAAATATTATATATAGTAAAGCTGATACTACTCCAAAAACTATTAAAGAATATAGAGATTATCTTGCATCTTTAAAAGCTAAAAAAGCCGCTAATGAGAGTTCCAAACAAAAAACTCAATCTGAAATTACGGCTGCAAATAATGAAATATCAAGATCACAAAATGAAATTATGGTAAATCAGGGTAAGATTGACCAAGCAAAAAAAGATATAGAAAAATTGAATAAAGAAATAGAAGAAACAGAAGATAGTATTAAAAAAACTATTCAAGCATATCAATTATCAGATGGACAAAATGTTTATTTAGAATACGTTTTTGCTGCAAAAACATACGAAGATTTGGTTTATAGATATGCTATTGTTGAACAAATTGTCGATTATAATAATGAGCAGATTGAAGAATATTATAGTTTAATAGAAAAAAACGAAAAATTACAGGCTGATTTAGCAAATAGAGAAAAAGAATTAGATAGTTTAATAGCTAATTTGAGTCAAAAGATAGATGATTTAGGAGATGATTTAACACAATATACTGAAATAAACGTAACAATAGATGACGATATTGAATATGCTCAAAGTCAAATTACTAGATATACTAATTTAGGTTGTGGAGAAACTGAATTGTTGACAGATTGTTTAAATAAAACTGGAAATGAGGTTATAGGAGATTCAAGATTCAAAAGGCCTTTAACTGGTGGAACAATCACAAGTTATTATGGTTATAGGGTACATCCAATAACAGGTATAAGACAGAGTTTTCATAGTGGTGTAGATATAGGTGGAAATAGTGAAGGAACTAACGTATATGCTACTGCTAATGGAAAAGTTGGAAAAATAATTAGAGGAAGTAGCTGTGGTGGTAATCAAGTATATATTTATCATACTATTGGTGGTGTAAAATATACTTCAGGTTATATGCATCTTTTAAGAATAAATGTTAATGTAGGTGATACAGTTACTAGTGATAGTGTAATAGGCGTTGTAGGTGGTGGTAGCACAGCTAGCCGTAACGGTGGATATGATACATGTACAACTGGTCCACATTTACACTTTATAATTGCTGATGGATGGTATGGTGGTACGGGAGATAATTCTTATTCTTCATATTCTACATTCTTGGCAAAGACTAAAAATCCAAAAGATATTCTTGGACTTCCAGATCAAGGCATTTGGTTTTCAGGTAGATAAAAAAATCCCTTTTTGGGATTTTTATATTTCTCTCATAAAATCTTTATTTTTATAAGGATTCTTTTTATCAATTCTATCTACAAATAATATGCCATCTAAATGATCTATTTCATGTTGAAATGCTATTGATATATCTTCTCTTACTCGAATAGTATAATTTTTGCCATCTATATCATATGCCGAAACTGTAATGCGTGCATTTCTAGGTACTATTCCTTCAACTTCTCTATTTACACTTAAGCATCCTTCACCTTCGCCAACATATATAAGTTCTTCACTACGTGATATAACTTTAGGATTTATAACTATATATCTTTTAAATTTATTTTTTTCTAATTCTTCTGAAATAACAAATATTCTTTTTAAAATTCCAAGTTGTACAAAAGATAATCCCATGCCTGGCCTTAAATTATACTTTTCAATATATTCATCCATTTGACTCATTTCTAAATAATCTAACGCATCGTTTATTAATTTTTTTGTTTCATCATCTAATGGAAAAGTAACTTCTTTACTTTTTTGTCTTAATATTTTGTTTGATTCATCTAATATATTTATATTTGGTAATTCCATATTATTCACCTGCTAGAGTTATTTTAACAAAAAAAGCTATAAAAATCTATATAAAATATATTGTTATTTTTTTTATTTTGTTTTAATATTAATATAGGTGATGATATGAAAAAAAGTTTTATTGATAAACTTATAAGATTTATTTTCATCTGTGTAGTAACTATTGAAATTGGAGTAACTATAGGTTTTTACATGTTATCAAATGTTGAGCCGAATAATTTTACTGATAGCTACAAAATGAGGGTAGTTAGATAGAAATATTTTTATATTTATAGCATATAATGAAATGATTATAAGTTTTTGCTATCAAATTTTTGACAAACTCATTAAAATATGCTATAATCTCTTATGTGTGGTGCATTATGCTAGTCATAAACACTATTTGAAGATGAGCCTAAAAATTCATTAATTGTACAATATGGCACTTTGTATATTTGCTTTATCTGCCCAAGTTAGGGTGAATATATAATTTTAAATTTAAGGAAGATTGTAATGGCATACAATTCGAAATCCTTTTATTACGCCACGGAGTATAAAGAATGTACATGTCGTGAGTGATTACATGGGATTTATAAATGAAAATGTAGTTGCAAAAGCGAATAAGGATAGGTTAGTTATGTTAAGGAAAGCTTCTAGCGTGTCAAGTTATAAGTATTGAGGTGCGGACTAAGTGGTAGTCGAGTAATTAAATAGGAAACTTTTAGTTATTTCCTTTAAAGAGAAATCGCCTAAGGGTAACCGATGGTAGGAAATAGAGAAATTCAACTCGACCAAAGCCGTAAAATTAATTTATAATATACCATACATTAAACCCAACTTTATATAAGGAGTGTCAAAAATGAAAAAAGATAACTGGATATATAAAGTTTTTTTAATGACTTTTTTTCTTTCAATTATATTTAGCATAGTATCTAATTTAATTACTAGTCATGCAAATATTATAGTTATGTCTATATTAACTGTATTAGTAATTGCAATAGGAATAGTTTTTGATATGATAGGTACAGCTAGTCTAACTAGCAATGAAGCAACTTTTCATGCTAAATCAACGAGGAAGATAAAAGGAGCTAAAGAATCTTTAAGTTTAATAAAAAATTCAGTTAAAGTATCTAGTGTATGTAATGATGTTATTGGTGATATATGTGGCATTATAAGTGGAGGAATGGGTGCTATGATTGCACTTACATTAGCAAAATATATAAATAATAATGTTGTAGTATCCTCAATTATAGTATCTGCTATAATATCATCATTGACTGTAGGAGGTAAAGCTATATTTAAAAGGGTTGCAATTAAAAATTGTGATAGTATAATATTTGTAGTCGGGAAAATAGGTAGTATTTTTAAAATAAAGTAAGGAGCTTATATGTCGGATACAAAAATTAAAATAAAACATTATACACAAGATAGTATATATATAGTACATAAAAACAGTGATGGTTATAAAATAAAAAAAATTACTGAACTTGAAAATAAAAAAATTATAGAATCAATAATAATTAATTCAAAAAAAGAAGTTAAAGTTATAAAAAAAGTAAATTCTAAGAGTATAGTTTTAACTTATGATGAGATTTTAGATATAATCAATGAATTATTTATCTTTATTAGTAAATCATCTATGATAAAAGATATTATAAATGTTGATGAATTAAGAGGTTTTATCGAATCTTCTATTCCTAAAAATATTCTTATTTCTAATGGAGTATTGGGTATTTCTAATGATAAAGATCATTTTGATGATAAAATCTTTTTAGATGTCGTAGATATTAAGAGCAATCATATAATTGGACACATATCAATAGATGATAAAGATATAAAAATGTTTGTTGATGAAATTTATGAAAAACAAGTTTTGTTTTTACTTAGAAGATTAATTTATGATTTCAGAAAAGATAGCATAGATAAATATAAAGTTTTAAGAGTTAATAGGTGAAAATATGAAGAAAAAACTAATAATAACATTTTATATTATCTTTTTTATTTTTTTAATATTATATTTGTTTGGAAAATTAAATCCATTCGATAATTTTGTATATAATAATATAATAAAATTTAAAAGTAATATAACTACTAATATTTTAAAATTTATAACTTTCTTTGGAGGTAGTAAATTTGGTATTAGTATAATGATTTTATTATTAGTTTTTTATTTTATTAAAAAAAAGATACCAATACTCAGTATATTAATATTTATTAATTTTTCGATGAATATGTTAGTAAAATTAATAATTAAAAGAGATAGACCAATTGATATAAATATAATAACTGAGAAATTCTATTCTTTTCCTTCTGGACATACAATGTTTTCTATAACTTTATATGGTTTTATTATATATTTAATAAACAATTCTAAATTAAATAAAAATATAAAAATATTATTAATAAGTTTATTAATAATTTTAATAATATTAATAATGATATCTAGAATATATTTAGGTGTACATTATGCAAGCGATGTATTAGCAGGATTATTCTTAAGTTTAGCTAATTTATTATTATGTATAGAAATAATTGAGAGGAAAAAGTTATTATGAAAGCATTGATTACTGGAGCAAGTAGTGGAATTGGAAGAGATATGGCTCGCTATTTAAATAAATTGGGTGTAGATTTAATATTAGTGGGTAGAAATAACATAGAACTAAAAAAATTAAAAGAAGAATTAAATAATGTTGAAATAATTAATTTAGATTTAACTATTTTGGATAATGTATATAAATTATACGATAAAACTAAAGATAAAAACATAGATATATTAATAAATAACGCAGGATTTGGTTTGTTTGGAAACTTTATTAATACTGATTTAAATAGAGAATTAGAAATGATTAATTTAAATATAGTAGCAGTACATGTATTAAGTAAATTATTTATAAATGATTTTAAAGATAAAGAAAATGCCTATATCTTAAATGTGGCAAGTTCTGCTGGATTTATGCCTGGTCCTAAATTAGCTACATATTATGCTACTAAAAATTATGTATTAAAACTTACTTTAGCTATATATGAAGAAACTAGGAGAATTAATAAAAATATACATATATCAGTTTTGTGTCCAGGTCCAGTTAATACTAATTTTAATAAAGTTGCAGGAGGATCATTTAATGTAAAAAGTGCATCTAGCGAATATGTTGCTAAATATGGAATAGATAAGATGTTTAAAAAGAAGTTAATTATAATACCTACATTAATGATGAAACTTGGAGTTATATTTTCTAAAATTATTCCAATGAAATTATTGTTAATTATTAATTATCATATACAAAATTTAAAAATAAAACATAATAGAACTAAATAGTTCTTTTTTTATAAAAATCTATTTGCTAATAATAAATATATGTGATATACTAAAAAAGTAATCATAGGAGGATAGATATGGCGTTTGATGGAATAAAGAAAGCTTTATTTGATGGGGATAATAAACAAGAGAACGTAGAAGATGGATTTTATACATTAACAAATAAACAATTAAAAGAAGAAGAAGTAAAAAATGGAAGTAAAATGATCCTTATAGAACCAAGAGCATATTCAGAATCACAACAAATAGCAGATCATTTAAAGAATAGGAATACAGTTGTCGTTAATCTAAAGAGATTGACTAGTGATCAAGCTAAGAGATTAATAGATTTTTTAACAGGTACAGCTTATGCTATAGGTGGTAACTTACAAAGATTAGGACATGGAATTTATTTATGTACTCCTAATAATGTAAATATTCAAGGCAAAATGAGTGAAAGTGAAGATAAAGAAAAAACAAAGGCAAAAATTGATGATGAACTAGATTTCTAAAATATTTAGGAGTGATTATATGGAAAAGTTTAATACTGCTTTTTCTGGATATAAAAAGGAAGAGGTAAATAAGTTTGTAGATGACGTTATTAAACAAGTTGAATCTATGATTAATAATATGAAAGCCAAAGATCTACAAATAAAAGAACTTGAAGCTAAATTGGAACATTACAAAAATTTGGAAAATACTTTTAATAGAGCTATATTAGTAGCTGAAGAGGCAGGACAACAAATTAGAAATAGTGCAAGAAGTGAGGCTAGTGCTCTAATAGAGGATGCAAAAAGAAATAGTGATAGAATTGTTAATAATGCACTATTGAAAGCTGAGCAAGTTCAAAGAGATGCTGAAAGATTAAGAAGAAATATAATCACATTTAAAAGAAGATTAAGAGATATTTTAGAAAATCAACTGGAATTAGTTGACGATATTGATAGATTAGATATTAAAGAATAGTTTAAAAGCTATTCTTTTTATAATAAAGCTATAAAAAGTATGTTAAGATTTTTTAGAAATGTCAGTTTTTAATTAATTGATAGATAACAAACAAAGGCAAGCTTTGTTTGAAATAA
>CANQSL010000033.1 GCA_947626515.1 uncultured Bacilli bacterium | reverse complement strand
GAACCGGACATTCTAGCCAGTTGAATTATCTTGCCATATTGAATTATCTCGGCGAGTAGCCCAACGGGTATGAACCGGTCGCTCTAGCCAACTGAGCTACACCGCCATTTGAAGAACAAATTAATTATAACAAACTATGTTATTTCTTGCAAGTACTTTTTATAACTTACTTTTTCTATAATAATTTAGTTTTATTTAAATCTTTTTTAGTATATTTATTTAAATCAAATCCATTATTTAAAGCTATTTCTATTAATTCTTGGTCTGTAGCATTCTCTACTTCACTATAATCAACAATAGCCATTTTAAAACCAGAAAACATAGCAGAACAAAAAAAGTCTAGTAAATCTCGTTTAAGTTTTTCAAAATCTATATCCATATTACTCTCCTAAAACATTATATATTTTACCATTATTTTTAGTTATCAAAAATCTTTTTTATAAAAAATAGTTATTTATCTCTTATCTTACTATTAAGTTTAATAATAATAATGTTTGTAAAATAAATTTATTATAATATTTCATTATAAAAATAATTTAAAATTCCATTATAATTTTTATTCCAAGGCTTATTTCTTCCATAATAATGGATAATTACTGTATTTTTCTTAACCCAATTTAAATTTATTTTTTCTTCATTATATAAATTATGCACTTTAATCTCCCTATCACCCAAATTATATTTTAATGATTCAACTGTTTTAATTTTATTACCATATAATGCAAAAATGATATCTTGATCAGGTAATATTAATTTATTTTTATTTCTTTTAAGAAAAGATAATACCTCATCTTCTATTGAAATTTTTCTTAATTCTTTTAAATTCATCATTAAAACACCAGTATTTACATAGACATAATTTTCATTTACACCAAAACGAGAAACATTAAGTTTATGCAATTTTTCTTTAATATGGCTCGCTCCAATAAATAAATTATTTTCAAAATCCATATTATATAATTCATTGAGAGAATTTATTACAATAGTATCTACATCCAAATATAAAATTCTATTTATATTTTTTGGAAGATATTTTACTGCAAATAATCTATAATAAATTTCGACAGGATATCTCTTTTCATATACTGGCATATTATTTATTTCTTTACTATCAATTTTAATAAAATTAATTTTTATATTTATGTTATCAATAAAATGTTCTAATATTTTTTCATAATCTAGTTTTTCAAGTGTTCTATTTATAACATATACATTAATAACTTGATTTTTATGAGTTATTTCTATTGATTTTAATAATTTAATTAGTTGATTAACATATTGTTTGTTAATTGCTACTAAAATATTCATATATTCACCTTTATTTCAATAATCTTTTTATTAATTTTTATATATTATTTTCATTGTCATTAACTCCGTAAAAAGTATATCATAAAGCAAAAGAAAACTCCATCTTACGATAAAGTTTTTATACAATTTAAACATTATTAATCACGCCACCTTTTCTCTGATTGTATGATGGTATGTTAACTAAATTATAATGTAGTAAGTACATTATTGCTTACGTTTTCTCCCACCATTCTCTTACCTCTTTTCAATCGAATCTAATGATGCTTTATAGTCATCATAATTTCCTAGGTACTCTTTAGTTTTACCATCTTCAAAAACAAAAATTTTATCAGCAAATTTATTAATGAAGAATCTATCATGACTTATAAATATTAAAGTGCCATTGAAATCCTCTAAAGCTTCTTCTAAAACTTCTTTAGTGGGAATATCGATATGGTTGGTTGGCTCATCAAAAATTAATGTGTTTACTTCTTGTTGTAATAATTCGGCCATTTTTACTTTCATTTTTTCGCCACCAGATAAATTTTTTACTCTTTTTGAAACATCTTCAGCATTAAATCTAAATCTCGATAAGATACTACGACATCTTTGTTCTGGTAAACCAACAGTCTTATTAAAATATTCTAATAATGTCTTATTACCATCTTTAAATTCAATCATTTGTGGTATATAACCAATTTTTACACTAGGTCCTACATAAATATTTCCTGTTACTGGCAATAATTGTTCTCCCATGATTGTTTTCACAAATGTTGACTTTCCTGTGCCATTTTCTCCCAATAGTGCTACTCTTTCACTAGCACATATTTCTAAACTTATATCTTCCAAAATCGGTTTGCCTTCATTTGTTTTTACTGTTAAACCATCTGTAATAATTATTTTTTTGCTCGTTTTATTTTGTTCTTGAAAAGACATATTTAATTTTTTTTGTTCAACTGGTTTTTTGATTGCCTGTTCCCTCATTCTTTGAGCTCTTTCCCATAAAGTTTTACCTTGTTTAGTTAAAGCAGAACTATTTCTTCCCATACCCAAACTCATAAACTCTTTGGCTTTTGTTTCAAGCTGTTTTATTGCTTCTTGCTCATCTCCATATTGTACCATTTTCTTCTCAAATTCAATTTCACGTTGAAAAAGATATCCAGAATAATTGGTTGCATACACATGTCCAATTCCATAATCATCAACAGTCAAAATTTGATTAGCCATTTTGTCTAAAAAATATCTATCGTGAGAAACTATTACTGATGCACCTTTAAAAGATTTAATATATGATTCTAACCATTCAATTCTTTTTAAGTCTAAATGATTGGTCGGTTCATCAAGCAATAAAAGATCCGGCTTTGTAAGTAATACTCTAGCTAATTGAATTAATGTTTTTTCACCACCTGATAAAGTTACATATGATTGTTTTAAAATATCTGGTTTTAATTCTAATTCATTTATGATTGTATTTATTTTAAATTCGACATCATAACCACCAATTAAATTAAATTTTTCTATTAAAGCACAATACTTTTCTAAAAGTATTGGATCATCATTTCCTTCATTTATTCTTCTTTCATATTCTTTTAGTTGTTTTTCAGTGTCATTAATTTCAACAAAGACCCCTTTTAATATTTCATAAACTGTTCCATCATATTTGATATTTGATGAGAGTTGATCTAAGTAAGCAACTTTTGTTCCTTTTTTCATGTTAACCTGCCCCTTATCGGAACTTTCTAAGCCAGCTATTATTTTTAATATTGTTGACTTACCACAACCATTTGGTCCAACAATTGCCAATGATTCACCTTCATTCAGTGTAAAAGATACATCTTCGAACAATGATCCATAGCCGAAATTTTTAGCTATTTTATTTACATCAAGTATTAACATTATCCTCGCTCCCTCTTATTATTACTTGGATTATTTATTTGTTATATATTTTCTCCTATTATTTTATAAAAAAGTGGACAAAAGCATTGCACATGCCCATGTCCACTCTTTTAAATATGCCGAATTATGGGCAAATATTTAAATTAAATTTTATTATATAGAGATTTTTTAAAAATGCCAATACATTTTCACAAAGAGCATTTTTAAAAAATCACTTTAAATAATCTAATACAATACATTTTACTACTATAAATATACTCTATCATATGTATTAAATCAATCAAAAAAAATAGAGTTTTTTTACCTAATCTTAACTTTTTATTATTCAAATACTTATTAAATACTACAAAACAAAATAGTTAACTATTATATTCTAAATTTAAAATATAATAATGAAACTAATAAGTTTAGGATCACTTCTTTATCGCATACTTGACATCTATTTTTTATTTTCTTTTTTTGTTAAAAATTTTGAAATGCATATTGAAGTAAAAATAAAAATTTCTTTAAAAAAAATATGTAATAGTTTTCATTTTTTTAGAGTTAATTGATTTGCTATTTCCAATTTTTCTAAAGAATTTCTTCTATTAACAAGTACCATCAATAATTTTTGATACATGTAATTTTTTTGAATAGCTATTTTTCTTTCGTTCAATTCCATAAACTCTACATAAGTTAGAGTAGGATTTTCCTTTTTCATTTTTTTATAAATATTTTTATGTTGACAATAATAACTAAATGCGTCTTCTTCTAATTTTTTTCTGTTTTTAAAATGAGTATAGTGCTCTCTTGCCTCATCTTTTGTTGCTCTTTGAGCAATTTTTAAAATTTCATTTTCTACTTTACGATTATCATGGATCCATATATAGCGAAGATACCCTTGTTCATCATAATCAAAATTATCAAATGTATTCCATTCAAAAGAATAGGTACCCTCAAAAAAAGGAAGATTAGGGAAATTTGTAGGAAATAAAGAAGAATCTAAAAAATCTTTTCTACTTTTTACTTTAATATCATCATTTAATACAAAATATCGAATATCACTTTCATAATCACGAATACAATTTGAAAATTCCTCACAAAAATACTTTTGTTTTTCTTTTTCCTCTAAGATACAGCAACTACCTAATAAACGAAGATAATATTGATCGCAAAAAAGTAAAGCAATTGCAGGATCAGAAAAGGATAAAGTATCTCCCTGATGTAAATCTATATATAAATATAAACCTTTTTTTAGATGAATCAATTTTTCAAGATGATATTTTTTAATTACATCACAAAACGTATTATGATCAGTTTCAAAAAAAGGAACAATTGAATTTTCTGAAATTGATTTTAACATTTGATTATTGATATCTATCATTTCATCAGCCATCAATTTTTTCAATTGTTGTTGATTATACTGTGCCACAGTAGCTACCCCGTTTAAAATCATTAATAATGGTGAAAGTTCCGTATCAGAAAATAACATTTTTTTCATAGAATTATTTAAAATAATAATATCATCTGTAGCAAAGCTAATTTTAAATAAACCTTTTTCTTTTAAAATAACGGATTCATATAATTGATAAGGGAAAATAGCATATTTATCGATTCTTTTTTTAGAAACAAACTCAAAGAAAGACGAAGAAAAAGAGATTTTATCGGAAAAGACTTGTCTTCTTAAATCATCTATGTTAAAACGAATAATATCCCCCTCTTTATAAGAATCAAAATCTTTTATTAATCTAAAATAAATATAATCATCACTATTAAAACCGTTTAAAGTCATAACGTAATCCTCCTATCACTAATGATGATTATCATAACACAGTAAATAATCTAATTCAAGAAAAATGGATTTTTAATTATAGATTAAAAAAATGTGTAATTTAAAAAAATGAAGAATTTATATTTTTCTTCTTTCTTTAATTAATGATATCACTTTTCCATAGTAACTGATATTTTCTTTAAAATATTCTTCCGTGACATCTAAATGACCATTTAAGTGTTAATCCTCTAACTCTGGTTTAATATAGTAATTGCATTTTTAAACATAAAAGACTAAGATAAAATTATCCTAGTCTAAATTATATAAGTATATTTATTCCTTCTTTGATTGCAGCTTGTACCACAATCTCATTTGAGATAAATAAGATTAAATTTATAAATATTATTTTTAAAATGACTTATTTACAAGTTATTTATTTCATCTAACATTTTTTCTTTTAGTTTATCTATATCAGTAAAAAAAACTTTTACTCCTCTATTATGAAGTTTCATTAAATTTTTAAAATTTTTAAGTATTATTTTCCCTAATTTTTCAGGAACTCTAGCTGGTTTACCATCAACTGTATGAACATGATCTATGTATTTTTCTAAAGTTGGAAATGCATTTTGCAATAAAACAGCTGAATTCTCATCAAAGATTTTTTCGATTAATATTGTATTACAAAAACCATATTTTTCTGTCTTCTTATCAACTATTTTTTTATATTTATTAACTTTAGAGCTAATTGGAATAAACCATAAAATTTCGTCATCTTTGATTGTAAAATAAGTAGGTCTTTTCTTTCCTCTTTCATGGTTTTGCATTAAATTTTCATCATTAACGACATCAAAATATTTATCTTTGATGTGATATAAATAACCTGTTTTTATTTCCATTGTCATCAACTCCATAAAAAGTATAACATAAAACAAAAGAAAACTCCATCATACGATGAAGTTATTCTACATTTTCAACCGGGATCACTTATTACTCGCTAGCCACCCGGAAGCGAGAAACATTGTCGACCGGGATTATTTATTACTCGCTAGCCACCCGGAAGCGAGAAACATTTTCACACTTTCTCAAGTGCAATGTAAATATACTATATTTTTATGAAAATGTCAAATAGTATACATTAATAGTATATTCTTTTTCTTATTTATTATCTATTTTTTAGTTTCTACTTTCTTTTTATAATTTGAATACATATCTCCTACAATGACGACTATTTACTCTCATGCTCACGTATAGCAGCTTGTGCCGCAGCAAGTCTAGCTATAGGTACTCTAAATGGACTGCAAGATACATAATCTAATCCAATGTTATGACAGAATTCAACACTTGATGGATCTCCACCGTGTTCACCACATATACCTACATGTAAATCTTTATTAACTGGTCTTCCTAATTTAATAGCTGTTTCCATAAGTTTTCCTACACCATTTTGATCTAGTTTTGCAAATGGATCATTTTCTAATATTTTATTATCATAATAAGAACCTAAGAATTTACCAGCATCATCTCTTGAAAATCCATAAGTCATTTGAGTTAAATCATTTGTACCAAAGCAGAAGAAATCAGCATTCTTTGCTATTTCATCAGCAGTTACACAAGCACGTGGAATTTCAATCATTGTACCAACTTTATAATCTAATTTAATATTAGCATTTTTAATTTCCTCATCAGCAGTTGCAACTACTATTTCTTTTACAAATTTTAATTCTTTTACTTCTGAAACTAGAGGAATCATTATTTCTGGTACTATATTCCAATCTGAATGTTTCTTTTGAACATTAATAGCAGCTCTTATTACAGCTCTAGTTTGCATACGAGCTATTTCAGGATATGTTACGGCAAGTCTACAACCACGATGTCCCATCATTGGATTAACTTCATGCAAACTTGAAATTAAATTTTTAATATCTTCTACAGATTTATTTTGAGCTTTAGCAAGTTTTGCTATTTCTTCTTCAGTTGTTGGAACAAATTCATGTAGAGGTGGATCCAAATATCTTATTGTAACTGGGTATCCTTCTAAAGCCTCATATAATTCTTCAAAATCATTTTGTTGATATGGAAGAATTTTTTCCAATGCTTTTTCTCTTTCTTCAACAGTATCTGCACAAATCATTTCTCTAAATGCAGCTATTCTGTCTTCTTCAAAGAACATATGTTCTGTTCTACATAATCCTATACCTTCTGCACCTAATTCACGTGCTTTTCTAGCATCTTTTGGAGTATCAGCATTAGTTTTAACTTTTAATTTTCTAAATTTATCAGCCCAATTCATTACTCTTTCAAATTCACCAGCTATTTTTGCATCAACAGTTTTAATTAAACCATCGTAAATGTTACCTGTTGTACCATCGATTGAAATATAATCTCCTTCATGGAATGTTTTGCCTGCTAGAGTAAATTTTTTATGTTCTTCATCCATTGTAATATCTCCACAACCAGATACACAGCAAGTTCCCATTCCACGTGCAACAACAGCAGCGTGACTTGTCATTCCTCCACGAACAGTCAAAATTCCTTGACTAGCTTTCATACCAGTAATATCTTCTGGTGAAGTTTCAAGTCTAACTAATACAACTTTTTCGCCTTTTGCATTCCATTCTTCTGCATCTTCTGCCGTAAATACAATTTTACCACATGCTGCTCCAGGAGAAGCACCTAATCCTTTCCCTATTGGCGTAGCAGCTGCAAGTTCTTTTGCATCAAATTGAGGATGTAATAATGTATCTAAGTTTCTTGGATCAATCATTTCGACAGCTTCTTCCTCTGTACGCATTCCTTCATCAACTAAATCACAGGCGATTTTTAATGCGGCTTGTGCAGTACGCTTTCCATTTCTTGTTTGAAGCATATAAAGCTTGCCATGTTCCACAGTAAATTCCATGTCTTGCATATCTCTATAATGAGATTCAAGAGTTTCACATACTTCTTTAAATTGTTTAAATGCTTCTGGGAATTTATTTTCCATTTCACTAATTTTCATTGGAGTTCTAACACCAGCAACAACATCTTCACCTTGAGCATTCATTAAAAATTCACCAAATAATCCTTTTTCTCCAGTTGCTGGATCTCTTGTAAATGCAACACCTGTTCCACAATCATCACCCATATTACCAAAAGCCATTGATTGAACATTTACTGCAGTACCCCAAGAATAAGGAATGTCATTATCTCTTCTATAAACATTTGCTCTAGGATTATCCCAACTTCTAAATACAGCTTTAATAGCACCCATTAATTGTTCTTTTGGATCATCTGGGAAAGCTTTACCTATTTTAGATTTGTATTCTTCTTTAAATTGGCTTGCTAATTTTTTTAAATCATCAGCATCTAATTCAATATCTTGCTTAACACCTTTTTTTTCTTTCATTTTATCTATAAGTTGTTCAAAATATTTTTTACCAACTTCCATAACTACATCTGAATACATTTGAATAAATCTTCTATAACAATCCCAAGCCCATCTAGGATTATTTGATTTTTCAGCAATAACATTAACGACTTCTTCATTTAACCCTAAATTAAGAATGGTATCCATCATTCCAGGCATACTTGCTCTAGCACCACTTCTAACTGATACTAATAATGGATTTTCAGTATCTCCAAATTTTTTACCAGTTTCTTTTTCCAACTTAATGATATATTCATTAATTTGAGCTTGTATTTCATCATTTATTTCTCTTCCATCTTCATAATATTTTGTACAAGCTTCAGTAGTGATAGTAAAACCTTGAGGTACAGGTAAACCAATACTAGTCATCTCAGCTAAATTAGCTCCCTTGCCTCCTAAAAGGTTTCTCATATCTTTGTTTCCTTCTTTAAAGGAATACACATATTTTGTCATATAATTAACCTCCATTTTTTAAGACAAAATTAGTATAACAAAAAAAAATATCATAAACAATAGAAATTCCATTAATTTACAATATTTTAATATTTTTGTTATTGTGTATTATTTGAACGCATCGGAACAAGTATCATTTCCAAACTGAGCATATACCCTATTATTTTTTTTATAAACATAAACTTGACACTTATTCTTAAGAGCAACAAAATCCTTTTCCGTTACAGGATTTATTATTTTTTTATCATTTGCATCATCATCTAAGTAATCTTCGTTAAATAATTCTTCTATTGAAATTTTATAACAGTCGTAATATATTGGTGGAGTTGGTTCTACATTACAATTAGCTTCGTTTCTAAGTAGTGCTTTATTATCCTGTCCCCACGCTATACCAGCCTTTTCAATAATTTCTACTTTGTGGTTTAAAGATCTCTGCTTAATTTTTTTTGACAATTTTCCAACAGCTGGAGCGGCTAAACCAAATAATAAGCTTAATAAAACTACAACCATTAATATTTCTACTAAAGTAAAACCTTTCTTATTATTCGACATGACAATCTCCTTCATCGGTATTTTGCCATTCTGCATAAATTCTATTATATTTTAAATAAACTTTTAAAGAACAATTATCTAACACACCCCCAGTAACTGGATTCTTAATACTATTTGGATTTTTCTTATCATCTTTATCAGGGCTAATATATTTATTTTGAATTAATGTATTAACGGAAACATAAAGAGTCTCACTAGCCAAAGCACTTCTATTATCTTGTCCGTAAACAACAGCACTTTTTTCTAAGTTTTTTATTTTACTTTCTAATATTTTGTACTTTGCATTAGCTCCAGCATTATTAACTGTTGTTGCAACAATTACCGCAATTAATCCAATTATTATTACTACTGATAATAACTCAATTAAAGTAAAACCTCTTTTATTCATACATTCCACCTATTTTCTTATTAAGTATAACCCTAAAATTTTTTTTTATCAATAAAAAACAAACTAATTATTATTTAGTTTGTCAACTATTATTCTATAAATTTCTTCTCTTCCCTTTTTAGTTATACTAGAAAATAATACTAAATTATCTTCATCTTTTATATTTAAAGTAGAATATATCATTTTTTCTTGCTTTTCTTTTAAACTCGATTTAACCTTATCGTATTTAGTAGCAACTATAGTAACTGGAATATTGTAATATTTTAAATAATTATACATTAATAAATCATTTTCACTAGGTTTATGTCTAAAATCTATAAGTAAAAATACCAATTTTAAGCTCTTTCTATCTGTTATGTATTCTTCTATCATTAACCCGAATTTTTTCTGTTGACTTTTAGACAAAGAAGCATATCCATATCCAGGAACATCTACTAAATAAAATGCATCGTTAACCAAATAAAAATTTAATGTTTGAGTTTTACCAGGTTTTGAACTTGTTCTAGCAAAATTTTTTCTACATAATAATGTATTTATAAAACTGCTTTTGCCAACATTACTTTTGCCAACCAATAAAAGTTCTATTTTATCTTCTTTAGGATACTGACTAGTTCTTACTGCAATATTAGTAAGTTCTACAGAATCTATTTTCATATAATTTTTTCACCCAAAATAATTATATAAAAAAATGTAAAATAATGCAAATTGCTATTAAATATATAGAATTTATTAGATAATTATTATATAATTTTAATGGTGATGTAATGTTATATCCAGGATATATAAATAAAGATTACAAAAAAAATATTAATTACAAAAATAGAGGAATGAAATTAGAGGGTTTAATAAATCAAACTAATGAATATTATATTGAAAAAGATATTGCAATTATATATAAGAAACCAACTCCTATTGTAGTATGCAACGTTGATTATAAAAAAGGATTAATTAAAGAAGGATATTATAAAATTCCATCTACATTAGATTACAATGGAATTTATAAAGGAAAATATATTGATTTTGATGCTAAAGAAACTATGAACAAAACAGCATTTCCATTATCAAATATACACGATCATCAACTTTTACATATGAAAAGAATAATAAATCATGGAGGAATAAGTTTTTTAATAATAAAAATAAATTCATTATATTATTTATTAGATGGAAAAATAATAATAGATTTTATAGAGAATAATAAAAGAAAAAGTATTCCTTATGAATTTATTAAAAATAAAGGATTATTAATAAAAGAAGGTATAAGACCTGCTTTAGATTATATAAAAGTAATAGACGATTATTATTTTAAGGAGGAATTATGAAAAAAACTACTTATAAAAAGAAAAAAGATAATAATAGTAAAAAAGATTTAGATTTAACCAATGTATATAATTATAAAGGAACTAAAAGAATTAAAGCTAGATTAAAAAATAATGCTAAAATAGCCATAAATAATGCAGATGAATTAAAAGAAAAATATAAAAATGGAACATTAGGACAAAAAATTTTAATAATATTAATGTTATTTATGATATTATGTCTTACTACTGGAATTATTTTTATTTTATTTATCATAATAAACGCTCCAGATTTTAATACGGCAAGTCTATATAAAAAAGAAGCTTCTGTATTTTTAGATATTAATGGTAACGAATTTGCAAGATTAGGAGCTGAAAATCGTGAATTAGTATCGTATGATGACTTACCGCAAGTATTAGTAGATGCAATAATTGCAACTGAGGATTCAAGATTTTTTCAACATAATGGTATAGATTTGGCAAGATTCTCTAAAGCTGTTTTAGGACAACTTTTAGGACATTCCGATGCTGGTGGTGGTTCTACATTAACGATGCAGGTTGCCAAAAATGTATATACAGATAATACAAGTTCTGGTATTAAAGGAATTATAAGAAAATTTACCGATATATATATGTCAGTATTTAAAATTGAAAGATCATATTCTAAAAATCAAATTATTGAGTTTTATGTAAATATTCCTTATTTAGGATCTAGTACATATGGTGTTGAACAAGCAAGTCAAGTATATTTTGGAAAAAGCGTTGGGGAATTATCTTTAGCAGAAGCTGCAACTATTGCTGGATTATTCCAAGCTCCTGATTCATATGATCCATATGCTCATCCAGATTTAGCTAACCAAAGAAAAAATAGAGTTTTAGATTTAATGTATAGACATGGTTATATTACTGAAAAACAAAAAAATCTTGCACAAAGTATGACAGTTGAAAATATGTTAATTGGTACTACTACTGAAACACAAAAATATGCTGGATTCTTAAACACAGTTCGTTCAGAAATTTGGGAAAGAACTAAAAACGATCCAACATCTACATCAATGATTGTTCATACTACACTCGATCCAGAAAAACAAGATGTAATAGATAAAATATATAGTGGTGAAAGTTATACTTGGAAAAAAGATAATGTAGAAGCCGCAATGACTGTAGTGGATGTTAAAACAGGTGCTATAGTAGCCGTAGGTGCTAGAAGAAACGGATTAGTAAGTACTGGTACTAATTTTGCAACAGGAAGCGATGTTAAAAGACATCCAGGAAGTACAGCAAAACCAATATTTGACTATGGTCCAGCTATAGAATATTTAGGCTGGTCAACAGGACAAACTATAGTAGATGATACATACTCATATTCAGGAGGAACTAAAATTAATAACTTTGATAGAGGATATAAAGGTATTATGACTATTAAAACCGCATTAGCTCAAAGTAGAAATATACCAGCACTAGAAACATTCCAAAAAGTAAATCAAGAAGATATTAAAGAATTTGTAGAGAATTTAGGAATTACCCCAGAATATAGTGGAGATTCATCTTTTATTCATGAAGCTCATTCAATTGGAGGATTTACAGGAGTCAACGCATTACAATTAGCTGCTGCATATGCGACTTTCTCAAGAGGCGGAACTTATATTGAACCATTTAGTTTTACAAAAATAGAATATACTAATAGTGATGAAACTTATACAGTAAAGCCAATTAAAAGAAAAGCTATGTCAGATTCAACTGCTTATTTAATAAATATGATACTAAAATATGCTGTTACTAGCGGTAGTATTGGCACAGGAACAGTCAGTGGTACAGACGTTGCAAGTAAAACTGGTACATCTTCAATAGATTCAGATTATGCTAGAAAAGAAGGATTAACTGGAAACTTAGCTGCTGATTCATGGCAAGTAACATACTCTCCAGATTATGCAATAGCGTTATGGTATGGATGTGAAAACACTACTAAAGAATGTTATATTACAATGAATGAAGGAAGTTCAGCAAGATATACAATAAGTAATATTTTAGGAAGAAATATTTTAAAGCCAAATTCTAGATGGACTCAACCATCAAGTGTCATACAAGTACAAGTAGAAAAAGAAACAGATCCTCTTGCTCTTCCAAGTGAAGGAACTCCTAGTGATTTTATAATAACAGAGTATTTTAAAAAAGGAACACAACCAACTGAAAAATCATTTAGATTTGAACAATTAGAAAATCCTACAGATGTAAAATACGAAGTGACGGATAAAGGAATAGTATTCAGCTGGAAACCTATTCAAACCCCTAAAGCTATAGATACTGAATATTTAAAAGAATATTTTTCTAAAAATATATATAAAGCTTGGGGAGATAAATATTTAAATAAAAGAATAGAATATAATGAACAATATATGGGAGATGTTGTTTACTCAATATACTTAAATGGCGAATTATTAGATACTACTACTGAAAATACTTATACTTATAAAGGAGCTATAAAAAAAGAATCTAAAGTTACTATTAAAGCTGGATACGAAAAATACTCTAACTGTGATAGTACGGGTGTAAATATATCAGTAGCACCAACTAGTGGTAAGCCAACTGATGAACCTACTACTTCTCCTAATACTAACAATGATAATATTGATTTCAGTTTTGTATTGAATGGTACTACACCATTATCTAAAGAAGAGTTTACAAAAATAGTTTCAGAAAACCTTCCTTGGGGAACAGTTGTTAGCGATGGAAAAGATGTTACTAAAAATTCAACTATTACATATGCTTGTAAAGGCGGATGCAATCAAGATAGCTTCACATTAGTATTAACAGTTAAATATAAAAATAAATCAAAAAATTATGAATTTGCTGTTAAAAGTGAGACACCTGTTGAACCTGAAGAAGACCCCGAAGAAGATCCTGAATCGGAAATAGAATAAAAAAGCACAAAAGTGCTTTTTTTATGTATTAATATTTAATTTATCATTATCTACCTTATCGGATTCTATTGCGTAATCGACAATAGCATTGATATGTCCCTCTCTTGTGCCTATGTCATAATATTGACCTTTTATTTCATAATATTTAAAGGTTGTATCTCTTAACATAAGTTTTAAAACATCAGTTAATTGATATTCGTTATTCACACCACGTTTTAAATCTTTAATATATTTAAAGTAATCATTAGTAACAATATATCGACCTAAAGATGCCAATCTACTTGGAGCTTCATCTAATGAAGGTTTTTCTATTATATCTTCAACTTTATCATTACTTGTAGGCTTTATTATTCCATATTTATTTACATCCGTTATTGGTACTTTATGTACTCCAATAATTGGAGTTTTATATTGTTCATATAATTTTATTAATTGCAAAGAAGCTGGAACTTCACTTCTAATTAAATCATCAGCTAAAACTATTAAAAAAGCTTCTTCATTCAAAAGATATTCTTTAGCTAAATTAATTGCTGTTGCGCTTCCATTTTGTTCTTTATCTAATATAAAATGTATATTAATTATGGAAGATATATTTACTATCTCCTGATAACTTTTGTTTTTATTATTTAATATTAATTTTTCTTCTAATCTTTTATTTCTAGAAAAATAATTTATCAAAGGATCTCTGTCTTCTGAAATAATAAAATAGACCTCTTCTATTCCACTTAAAGATAATTCTTCTACAATATATTGTATTACGGGCTTATCAACTATTGGAAGCATTTCTTTAGGTATAGCTTTAGTAATAGGTAATAGTCTAGTACCAAATCCCCCTATTGGTATTACTGCCTTAGTTATCTTTTTCATTTAATGCGCCTCTATACAAAATATAATATCACAAAACATATATCTTCTCAATAAAAAAATAAACTAAATTAATTCGTTTATCTTTTCTTTTAAATCATCATCAAGATTTATTATTAGTTTATTTATCTCTATTTTATTTTTATATAAATTCAAGATTTCTTCATAATAATATAATTTATCTTTAATAGTAATTATTTGTTTACTGATAGCATTCTTACTTATCAATTCATTTTCAGCTATTTCAAGTATTGTTAAATTATCATAGTAGTAGTCTTCAAAGTACTGTTGCTGTTTTTTAGTTAATAATTTACCATAATATTCGTATAGTTCTATTAAATAAACTCTCTCTTCCATTAAATCATATCCTTAAATAAACCATAAATATATTCTTCTATATCAAATGATTTTAAATCATCTAAGCCTTCTCCTAATCCAATAAACTTTACAGGTATGCCAACACTTTCTTTAATTGCAAGTACTATACCACCTTTAGCTGTACCATCTAACTTAGTTAAAACTATTCCTGTAATATTAGTAATTTCTTTAAACGCTTCAGCTTGTAAAATACCATTTTGACCAGTTGTTGCATCAATAATAAGCAAAGTTTCCTGAGGAGCATTTGGAATAAATTTACCTATAACTTTATTTATTTTTTCTAATTCATTCATCAAATTAACTTTATTTTGAAGTCTGCCAGCTGTATCTACTAAGACTATATCTACATTTTCTTTCATGGCATTTTCTAAACCTTCATATATAACTCCAGCAGGATCTATATTTTCTTTACCAAAAAACAATGAATTAGTTCTATCAGCCCATATTTTTAATTGTTCAACTGCACCAGCTCTAAAAGTATCTCCTGCTATTAACATTACTTTTTTGCCTTCTTTAACATATTTATTAGCTAACTTTCCTATTGTTGTTGTTTTACCTACTCCATTTACTCCAACAAATAAAAGTACAGTTGGTCCATCAGGATTAATATTAATTTTATCTGATAAATTTTCTCCTGTAACATATATTAGAAATAATTCATCTACAATTACTTCCTGCAACATATTGGTATCAGTTATATTTTCTTTTTTTACACGAGCTTTTAACTTATCTAAAAAATCAAACACTGTTTTTACACCAATATCAGCCTTAATAAGTAAATTTTCTAATTCTTCAAAATATTCATCATTTACTTTTCTATATTTTAATCCTAAAATATTTAATTCACTTACAAATTCTTTTCTTGTCTTTTCTAGTCCTTTATCATATACTTCTAAATCTTCTTTTGGATTAGATTTAAAAACTTTTTTTAACTTATCGAATAATCCCATAATCTTACTCCTTTACCATATCTTTAATAGGAGAATAACTCTTCCTATATCCTTCTATCAATCCATATTTTTCTATAGCTTTTATATGCTCTTTTGTAGGATATCCTTTATGATTTTTAAAACCATACTCTGGATATTTTTTATCTATTTCATACATCATACTATCTCTTGTAACCTTAGCGATGACACTTGCAGCAGCAATAGATAAACTTAATGAATCCCCCTTAATAATACTAGTTGTAGGAACATTTAACTTTAATGGCATCGCATCGATTAAGACATGTTCTGGTTTGATACTTAAATTATTTATAGCTTCATACATAGCAAGTTTAGTAGCTTCATAAATATTTACTTCATCTATCTTTTTTTCATCTATTACCCCTATTCCAATACTTAAAGCAACCTCCTTAATTAAGCCATAATAATAATTTCTTTTTTTTTCACTTAATTTTTTAGAATCAGTAAGTCCATCTATAAATAAATCTTTAGGAAGTATAACTGCAGCTGCAACAACTGGTCCATATAATGGTCCTCTTCCAACTTCATCTACACCAGCTATTAAATTAATATTATTTTTATATAAAGCTTTTTCATACTTTAAAAGATCTATATCATTATCTTTTGTTTTCATAATCTTCAATCCTATCAAAAGTAATATTTTTTATATATTCGTTTTTTATATCATTAAGTATAAAGTTACTAACCCTATCATAGTCTACTTCTCCACCACTTATAATAGCACCAATACTTTTACCTATTATATCATAAGTTATAGATAAATCATCATCTATTTTATCTACTTTGTATCGTTCTTTTAAATATTTTGGATAATATTTTTGATACAAATTTAATATATAAACTGCTATTTCATCAATATCAAGAATTTCAGATTTTATTGCAGTCATACTTGCTAAATTTAATGCAACAATCTTATTTTCAAATTTAGGCCATAATATACCTGGAGTATCTAATAACAATATATTGCTATTCGTCTTAAGCCATGATAAATTTTTAGTGATTCCTGGAGTATTACCAACATTAGTAACTTTCTTGCCAGCAAATTTATTTATAAAGGTACTTTTACCTACATTTGGTACACCTATAACCAATGCTTTAATTTTTTTATCTAACATACCTTTATTTTGTCTTTTTTCATTTAAAAACTTCATAACTTCATTAGTTTTATCAATTACTGACTTTATAGAATCATTATTATTTAAATTCGCTGTTACAACAATATGACCATTTTTTTCGTAATACTTTATCCATTTATCTGTTTCTAATTTATCACATAAATCATATTTAGTAAAAATCATTATTCTAGGTTTATTACTTAATATATCTTCTATATCTTGTATTTTACTAGAATAAGGAATTCTAGAATCAATAAGTTCATAAACTATATCTATAATAGGCATTAATTCACTTATTTCTCTTTTAGTTTTTTGCATATGACCTGGAAACCAGTTAATACTCGTTTTTTGGAAACTTTTTTCTTCATTTGACATTTGAATCACTTCCCTTAAATTATTATTTTATAATTAAATCTTTTTCTTTAAATTTATATCCTCTAATTTGTGCGACTGGGTTATCATCA
>CANQSL010000032.1 GCA_947626515.1 uncultured Bacilli bacterium | reverse complement strand
CTCCATGTGGAGTCAGCCAGTAATATGCCCTTATAGGGCTACATAAAAACCACTAGTTGAACTAGTGGATTTTTATTGTAGAATGTTTTATTTTATGTTAATATTTTAATAGAGTAAAATAGAGAAATACTCTTTTAAGGATTTGATTGTTTATGAAGGATAATAAAATAAATGTAGAACTAATTGTGCCAGCTATAAAAGAAAGATACAATGTATTTATACCAATTAATAAAACTATAGGAGAAGTAATAACTATATTAAATAAAATAATAAATGAATTAGATGATTCTTTTCCTATAAGTAATAAATTATCTATATTTGATTGTATTGAAAATAAATTGTACGATATAAATATAGAAGTATATAAAACTAATATAAGAAATGGCTCTATTTTAGCGTTAATATAGGTGAATTATGAGATTGATATTAGAAAGTGAAGAAACATTAAATACTACTAAATTGCCAAAAGAAATAAATGGTAATTATTGGATAGTAGATAATAATTTAAAAAATTTAATAAATATAGAAGCTGTAGATAACGATTGGATTTTAAAAAGCAATATGGATGTAAAAATTTGTAAAGATCTAAATAAGATGGATAAACTAAGCAATGCAAATTATATAGAGTCAAGTCCTTTAATAGAAAATACAACTTATAATATTATGAATATAATGACTTTAGAGAAATATAAATTATATTGTATACCTTCATATGAAAATTTTGATAATTTTATTATAGATTATTCTAAAAATGATGAAATAATAATAGGAAATTTATCTAATGCAAAATGTGAAATAGGTGTCGATAGTCCTAATTTTAGTGAAAAGCAATTAAGTATTTTATACGATAAAAAAAGTGGTGGAATATTATTAAAAAATTTGAATGAAAATAATAAATTATTTGTAAATGATAATTTTGTAAAAGAGTTTTATTTAACAAGTGGAGATGTAATATTTTGTG
The DNA here is from genome assembly GCA_947626515.1 of uncultured Bacilli bacterium. GTDB lineage: Bacteria > Bacillota_I > Bacilli_A > RF39 > UBA660 > UMGS1124. Next base: position 16,848 of record CANQSL010000032.1, on the reverse strand, counting down.
GAGGAATATATATTTATTTTTTAGTAACTCTTTTATTAGTTTCTAATAATAAAAATTCTAATATCTTTAACTCTTTAAAAGTAAACAAGAGAATTATAAATGAAAATGCTTTTATCGATTATACAAATTTAATTGATAAAGACATTAAAGTTTTTGATAAAAAGGATTATTATCAAAGACCACCTAGATTTAAAAGAACAATTGAGAAAAAGACATTCGTTATTGATGAACCAACTCAGAAGGAGCAAGATGAAGAAACACCATTGATATTTACTATAGCTCCAATGATGACTATGGGAATGATGTCTATGGTAACGGGATTTAATTCTTTGCAAAAAGTTATGAGTGGAGAAAGTACTTTTAAAGATGAATTTGCTTCAATACTAATTACAATAACTATGTTAGTTGGTATGATTGTATTTCCTCTTTTACAAAGAGCATACAATAAATATAAAAAAATACAAAAAGAATTAAAGAGAAGAAAGAAATATAAAAAGTATATATCACAAAAAAGACAAGAAATATTTGATGAAATAAATTTTCAAAAACAAGTATTAATAGAAGATAATTTACCTCTTAGAAATGTAGCTAATATAATATTATCTAAAACAAGAAATTTATGGGAAAGAAAAATAGAAAATAATGATTTTTTGGAATTAAGATTAGGTATTGGTACTAAGAAACCAGATATAGATATAAAATATCCAGAAGAGCATTTTTCTATGGAAGAAGATAGTTTAAAAGATATAATAGAAGAATTAGTTAAAGAATCTAAAGATATAGTTGATGTTCCAATAACTTTAAATTTTAAAGAAAATAATAAAGTTGGTATTATTGCTAACAAAAATTTATTGTATAAATTTTTGGATGGATTAATGTTACAACTTATAGCATTTCATGGGTATGATATGTTAAGAATAGTAATTTTGACGGATTCTATTAATAAAAGTTATTGGGAAAAATTTAGAAATTTACCTTTTCTTTGGAATAATGATAAAAGTGTAAGATATTTTGCAACTAATAAAGATGAAGTAAATAAAGTAACGAGTTATTTAAAAGAAGAGTATAATTATAGAATTGAAGTTAATAAAGATAGTAATATTAAATCTATATATTTACCTTACTATTTAATTATTACTGATGATGTTTTAGGTGTTAAAAATAATGCGTTAGTAAGCGAATTATTAAAAAACAATGATAATATAGGTTATAGTTTATTAATGCTAGTAGATAAATTGAATGAACTTCCAAATGAATCTAATATGTTTATTAACGTTTCAGAGGGAGGATCTGGAATATTTACTTCTCAAATGACAAGTGATAATCAATTGTTATTTAATCCCGACTATTTAGACTTCTCAATTAGAAGTTGTATAAATACAATAAGTAATATACCTTTAGACATAAATAGTGGTAAATTTGTTTTGCCGACAAAATATTCTTTTTTAGAAATGTTTGATGTTGGTAATGTAAATCAATTAAATATTATTAATAGATGGAAAGATAACGATATTATAAATAGTTTAGAAACTCCTGTAGGTATTGGAGAAGAAGGTGAGTTATTTAAAATAGACTTACATGAAAAGGCGCATGGACCACATGGTTTAGTTGCAGGAATGACAGGTTCTGGTAAATCTGAATGGATAATAACTTATATCTTGTCTATGGCGATTAATTATAGTCCTGAAGAAGTGCAATTTGTACTTATCGACTATAAAGGTGGAGGCTTGTCTTTAACTTTTGATGATGTTGAAAATAATATTAAATTGCCTCATGTCGTAGGTACTATTACTAATTTAGATATAGTTGAAATTAATAGAAGCTTAGCCAGTATTGAAAGTGAATTAAAAAGAAGACAGGGAATGTTCAAGATTGCTCGTGAAGAATTAAATGAAAGCAGTATGGATATTTATAAATATCAAGAGTTGTATAGAAAAGGAAAAGTTAAAGAACCTATGAGTCATTTATTTATAATAAGTGATGAATTTGCAGAATTAAAAACCCAACAACCTGAATTTATGGACAAACTTATTTCAACTGCTCGTATAGGACGTTCTTTAGGGGTACATTTAATTTTAGCAACGCAAAAACCTAGTGGTATAGTAGATGATCAAATATGGTCTAACTCTAAATTTAAAGTATGTTTAAAAGTTCAAGATAAATCTGACAGTATGGATATGCTAAAATGTCCTGATGCAGCAATGTTAAAAGAAACAGGAAGATTTTATTTACAAGTTGGATACAATGAATTATTCTTGAAAGGACAGGCAGCATATGCTGGAAGTCCTTATTATGAAAGTGATAAAAAAGTAAGTATTGTAAACTCTACTATTGATTTTGTGGATAACGTGGGTGAAATAATAAAAAAAGATGATATTGAAAAAACTAATACACAATTTGTTTATAAAGGAGAAGAATTGCCTAATGTATTAAAATATATAATCGATAGTAGCAAACTAGTTAATTTAAATATAAAACCTTTATGGTTATCAAGAATACCTGATACAATTTATGTTGATAAATTAAAAGAAAAGTATCAATACCAAAAACAAGATTATTTTTTAAATCCAATTATTGGAGAGTATGATTACCCATCTAAACAAGTACAGGGTTTATTAACTTTGCCTATCAGCGAAGATGGAAACATTTTAATATATGGATCTAGTGGAAGTGGAAAAGAAAACTTATTAACAACATTAATATATTCAATTATTAGTAATTATACAATAAATGAAGTTAATTTTTATATTGTAGATTACGGAGCAGGTGTACTAGGCAATTTTACTATGGCTCCGCATGTAGGTGATATAATTGTTCCTGGAAATGAAGAAAAATTGAATAATTTGTTTAAATTCATAAATAGTGAAATGGCTTTAAGAAAAAAGAAATTTGTTGATTATAATGGAAATTATTTCGATTATATAAATAATTCAGATGAAAAATTACCAAATATAGTTATTATATTTAATATGTTTGACGTATTTTCAGATTTGAATGATGAATTAGTTGAAGAAATTGCTGATTTAACTAGAGATGCTACTAAATTCGGTATATATTTTATACTTACAACACAATCAGTTAATGGTATAAGGTCAAAAATTACTCAGAACTTTAAAAGAATAATAACTTTACAGTTAAATGATGAAATGGATTATAAATCTTTAATGGGACAATCTGGAATAAAACCTTCTAAAGCTTTTGGAAGAGGTTTAGTTAAACTTGATACTGTATTAGAATTTCAAACGGCTTTTGCATTTGATAGAGATACATTATATGAAAATATAAAATCATATTCTTTGAAATTATTTGCACAATATAGAGTAAAAGTAAAACCTATACCAGTACTGCCTGAAGTAGTAAAATATGATGATATCAAAGAAAATTATACTGATATATCAAATATACCTATAGGAATTGTAAAAGAGACATTGAATATATCACGCATTAATTTAAAAACAAATAATTCTTACTTAATAGGTGTTAGAGCATTAGAAGATGGCATATCATTTATAGATAAATTAATATATATAATATCTTTAAAAGATAATTTTAATAGTTTTGTGTTTGATACTAACTTTACATTTGATGATTTTAAATACAATATATCTTATATTACAAATGGTTACTTAGATATGCTTACAAAAATAAGTAATTATGTTGATCAAATATATGATGTATATTCAAAAAATAATTCAAATGCAAAATCTATTAGTAATATTAAAGAAATAGTTTGTGTGATTATTGGTATAGATAAATTCTTTCATTCTTTAAAAGATGAAGAAAAGCAAATGTTTACAAATATTGCTACAAAAACTAAAGAAGTTAATAAGGTACATTTTATATTTATGGATACATATAATGGTTTTAAAAAGTGTGAAATGGAAAGTTGGTATAAGGATCTAATAGATTCAAGTTGTGGTTTATGGATTGGCGATGGATTTGCAGAACAATATTCAATTAAACCAACTAAAGTTGAGCAAAAGTATTTTGCACAAATTGGCATTAGCTATGGATATAAAGTAACTAATGGTATAGTAGAATTTGTAAAATTGATAGAAAAAAAAGATTAAAATTTAATATAGTACAAACTTAGTTAAACTTAATTATTTAACTAAGTTTTTTATCTAATAATTTAACTTTAGTGTAAATTAATTGTAAAAAAAAAATAATAAAATTGACTTGGAATTATTCTTTGATATAATTTAACTAGATACTAAAGGAGGGAATTTTTATGAATATTAGTATTTCAAATTTAGACGAAGGATATAATCAAATTTCGGATTTTAATAGTTATGTAACCAGTGAAGGAGTTAGTTTATTTCAAGCTTTAGAAGCAAATATTGCTAGTCTAAGAAATAATTGGATTGGAAGTGATGCAACTGTACAAATAAATAATTTAATAAAAGTACACGATGCATTAGTAGCTTTAGTAACTGATGCAAAAAGAGTTACTGCTTTTGCTGGTGAAAGAATAATTGCTATGCAAAATGTAAGACGTGCAAATGGATCAGCAGGAAGTGTAGGATCAGAATTAGATGGTTCTGAACCATCACATGAAACAATTACAGCAGTACCTGACACTGTTCAATTTGATGTTAAACCTGGTGCTTCATCAGATTTAGCAGATTTAACTACGATTTGTCAAAAATTTAATGTATTTACTTCTCAATTTACAGAAAAGAAGAATGTATTGTTTTCAAACTGGACAGAAGGTGCAAATATTGAAACAGCTAAATCAAGTTTTCAACAATTTGAAAATAATGCCGCAACATATAATTCATATTTAACACAAGCAAAAGAAAATCTTGGAGTGGCTGTATCTAATATTCAAAAATTAGGTTAATAAAATTAGAACACTTCGTGTTCTTTTTTTGTAAAGTATTTGCAAAAAAATACATTTAAATTGTAAACAAGAGCGGTTTATGATAACATTAATATAGATAATAGAATAGGAGAATATAAAGTATGTATGAAAAATATTTGCCAATTGGTAGTATAGTTTTACTAAAAAATGCGACTAAAAAAGTTATGATAACAGGCTTTTTAATAAAAAATCCAGAACAACAAAATAAAATATATGATTATATAGGTTGTCTTTACCCAGAAGGTGTATTAAATACTGAGAAAAATTTGCTATTTAACCATGATCAAATACAAACAATATTTGCAATAGGTTATTCTGATGAAGAAGAGATAAATTTTAAAGCGAAATTAAAAGAAGAACTTGCAAAGAAGAATGAAGTATGACTTTAGAAGAAGGATTAAATACTACGGTTCCAAGTGTACCTTCTGGACGTAGTTCAGCTTATTATAGAGATTTAAAATCAAAGTTAAGTAATTTGAAAACAGTATTTTATAGATATAATACTTTAAAAAAGTATGTTGACGTATTAGAAAGTGCTACTAGCACACTAAATACATGCAAAGATAAAGCTAGCAACGCTTTAAATGCATATAAAGGTGGGGGATATATTGTAGATGGTGAAACTTTAGATAAAGGTAATGAAGGTGGCAGTTTAACTGATTGTATAAATTATTTTAATCAAGCGATAAATACTTTAAATAATATTAAACAAAAAACAATAACTGCGGCAGATATATATGAAAGCAAATATAACCAATCTAAAGAAAGGTATGATCTTGCAGAAAGCTATTATCAAAGTGCATTGGCACGTGAAAGGCAAGCTGCTTCTGAATTATAAAAAATAAGGTGAATGGTATGAAATTAGATATAAATTTATTTTGTCAAGCAGAAGATAATATAACTGAAGCTTTAAATTTAATGACTGATGTTTTTGGTAAAGATATATTAGGCAGTTTTAATTATGAAGAATGGTACACATATAGAACAGATATACAAAACGTATATTCAAATTATGTGGTATATGCTCAAGTAATACTAAGCCAAATGATATATGACAAAATAAATCCGACAAAAGAAGCACTAAAGTCACTTGACTTTGATGCTGCATATCGAAATTACCAGATAAATAAAATATATAATGATGATAGTTTAACAGACAACAAAAAAGATAGATTAATAACTTATGAAATAAACGAATATAATGATTTAGTAAAGAAAGAATTAGAAGGTAAAAAAAATCTTACTTTAGAAGAAATACAATTATTACAAAGTGTTTATAATTCAGAGCTTTTGCAATTAGCAAGTGAGATGGAATTACCACAAAATAAAAATCAAACAGAAGATTTATTATTAAAGTATTATGAAAAAGCAACAGCTTCTAATAATTTATTAATCGATTATTATAATAAAAAACCATGGAATACAATGACAGAGGAAGATATAAAACAATTGAGTGCATGCCAAAAATCTAATGAAGCTATAGGTACTCAAAAAGCTGAAATAATAAATAATAAAGCTGCTAAAGAGGAAGCACTTAAGAAAGCTAAAGAAGAAAAAGAAGAATATGAACAAATGGCTTGGTGGGAAAAAGCTTTAACTAATACTGGAACTTTTGTATTATCTGTCGGTGAAGGTATTGTTTCAGTCGGTGAAGATATAGTTGATGGAGCAGTCACTTTAGGGGGTGGATTAGTTTCATATGCTGCAGATGGATTAGGCTTTGATGAATTTTCAAAAAGTGTAAAAGAGGGGACTGAAAATTTTGTATCATATGATTTTTCAGGTACTTGTTATGATTGGATTGTAGATAAAACAGGTCTAAATGAATATTCCGCTTATGGAAATTTTCATACTGCTGGAAATATTATAGGTACTATGGCTGGTTATGTAGGTTTGTCATTAATTCCAGGAGGAGCATTGGTTACAGGTGGTTTAAGTGCTGTAGCTGCAGCAGGTGATGCTTCTCAACGTGCATTTAATGAAGGAGCAACATTTGATCAAGCTTTTGCTAGTAGTGCGGTTGCTGGTACTTTTGGATTCGGAGTAGGTGTTGGATTAAATCAAGTTCAAGCTGCAGCAAAAGGAGCAGCGTCAGTAGGTCAAGTCGCACGATATGCAGCAGCTGGAGGAGGAGTTGCAGCAATAGAACCAGTAGCTAATTCCGTTACACAATATGTGGCATATGCAAATGATGGTAGCATGAGTCTTAGTGAATTTGGAGATTATTATGTTAAATCTGGTGGATTGCAATCTACAATAATGGCTTTTGGAATTGGTGGAATAAGTACAGGTACTGCTAGCTTAAAACCTAATAAGCAAGTAAATTTAGCGGAAAAATTTAATCCAGCTGAAATGGATACACTTGATGTAAATTATTATCTTTCTAATTTATCACCTGAAGAAAAATCTTTATTTTGGGAGAATCTATATTCTGATTATGATCATGTAAGTGGCTATGATATTAGTGTAAAGAAACTTGAAGTTAGTGATCTTGCTAAAGATTCTAGAGTTAAAGTAAGTGTAGGCGATAAAAAATTGTATATAAAAGAGCAAATGGTAAAAGATTTAAAATCTCAATATCCTGATATTGAAATGTTTAGTGATATAGAATTACAACAAAAATTTCCGGATATATATTTGGAAAAATCTAAACAATTGTATGTAGATAGATCAGTAAATTATAATGCTAAATGGACAGTAGATTCAAGGTTAAAATCTAAGGCTTTTGATAAATATGAACAGAAATTTGGGGTTGGAGCTTTTAATAAGTTAGATTATATGGAACAACAAAAAGTAATAAGCGACTACATTAAATCTGTACAAAACTATGATGACTTGTTAGTTGAACAGCAAATAATAGAGGCTAATAAAGCTAATAAAGTATTGGGCAGTTTAGAAGAATCATATAACTCAAAAACTTATACTGATGATAAAGCCTTTGCTGATGTCATTAATCTACTAGAAGCGGATGTTGCTCAAGAATCATATCATTCATCTTCATCGCTTGCATCTTTTAATAAATCTCTTGGCTCAGCAAATCCTGATGATATGATTAAAGTTTATATTTTTCAAGATGCTAATGGTAATGGAGCTGTAAAATTTGGTGGAGGGATAGGAAGGCCAGAAGAAGGAGCTTTTGTTATGACTGAAGAAACATATAATTCTCTTATTAATAATAGAGATATATTTGATGAAACTGGCAAATTAGTTAACACAGGAAATAATGGAACACAAACTAAATCAACTGGTAGTATAGAATTAGGCAAAAAATTAGGAGGAGTTGACTTTGGTAATGACATATATACTGTAGAAGTAGAATTACCAAGGTCTAAAGTTGAAATGGCTCGTGGAAGTTATAATGGTGCTTTCAAAGGTGACTGGGCTAATAATGCAAAAAATCCTAGTGGATATGAAGCGTTTATAAAACCAACTAATGTTTTTGATAGTGATTACAATATTAATATAATTAGCCATTCAAGTACTTTAAATGAAGAGCAAATTCTAGAAAAAATGATAAAAAACATAAAATGAATATAAAATAGGAGATAAAAATTATGGAAATAGAAAATAAATTTGATGATATAAGAAGATTTGAGGCTTTGCAAAAGTTGAAAAAGGCTTTTGAATATAATAATCTAGAAGATTATTTAATGGGATATCCGCCATTTTCAATTTTGGTAAATGATGGAGGATATGTTGTAGATTCCTATCAGTATCCAATACGTGCCATTTATGATCTATATTTTGAAAATCAAGATATGAACCTTGTAAATAACTATTTTTCTGAATTAGTCAAATTATGCGATAATGTAAAATCGACAAAAGCTATTTATAGACTTTGCATGATGTGTGACTATATCATAACTTACCAAAAGAATAGTAATGTACCGTTTCATTTTGATTGTGAAAAATTACTTGATCATTTAAAAAATAATATCTTTAAAAATAAGGAAATGTTTTTAAAGGATAATGAATATTGGAACGCATTAGAAGATTATGCTGACACTTTTGAAAAAAGAACGGGAAATAAAATTTTATGAACTGATGATGAATTAAAAGAAATTAATTCATCTAAAAAAAATGAAGAAGATAGGGATAAAAATGACGTATAAACAAGAACAAATGATAAATAAGGGTTATGATAAAGAATCTATTCTAAAGTTAACTAGTTATACTGAAGAAGAAATGGAATATGCTGTAGATTGTGCTATAAAATATTTAGTTAGCAATGCAAGTATGGTAAATAACCCAAAATGCATTTTTATTGGTGGACAACCAGGTGCTGGTAAGAGTGTAATGAGCCAAAAATTAAAAAGCGTATCTAATGCAGTAGAAATTAGTATGGATGCATGTCGTATGTATCATCCTAGATATCAAGAATTAGAAAATTTAGTTAAAGATTTTTATAAAGATAAAGAATTAACTAATGAAAATAATCCTGGTAATGATATAGCAAGTTTAACGCAAGACTTTTCAGGTAATATGGCCAATATTTTAATAGATAAAATATCTAGTATGAATTATAATATATTGCTTGAATGGAATATGAGAAATGCCCAAGATGTACTTAATTGTATGAATTTATTAAATAAAAAAGGATATACAAATGAAGCTATAGTAGTAGCGGTAAACAAAGATATTTCTTTAGATGCATGCAATTTGAGAAGTAATGTTATGAATAGTTATGGTCATATAGTAAGAAAGGTATCTAATGATTTTCATAAATTATGTTTAGATACTATACCTGAAAATGTAGACATAATATATGAAGAAGGAACGACAAAAAAAATTCTAGATACTATGCAAATATTACTTAGAAATGGAGATAAAGTTTGGGATAATAGAAATAAAGAGTGTTTGCCGAGTGAAATATTAAATAAATATTACAATGAAAAAGCTTTAACTCAAAACTTTACTAATAATAAAAATTGGGCTGAATTATCTTATTATAAAGAATCTATTGGATTAAGAATGAGAGAAAAAACAATAGATGAGGATATCAAAATGCCAAAAATATCTTAACAATCAACAATAGTTGATTGTTTTTATAATATGACATTTTTTTTATATAATTCATATTATTATATTAATGGTGGTTAATATGAAGAAGATATTTAAAAGTAAAAAGAAACATCAAATTAAATTAAATGGTATATATAAGTTTCTTTTAATATCTTTTTTAATAGCGTTTTTTTTAAGTAGGTTAAAAATATTTAGTAATAAAAATTTTATTAATGTATTAAAAGATACAAGTACTAATAAGATAAATATTTCTAACATAGATTTTAAAGGAGAATATTTATTAAATATAGGTTTAACTAATTTTAATAATATAAAGTTTACTAAAGAGGTATTTAAAAGTGTAGAAAAAAAGAAAAAAGTTCTTGATGAAAGAATATATATTTATAATACTCATCAAACTGAAGAATATAGTACGATAGAAAATTATAATTTAACACCTACGGTATTAACTGCAAGTTTTATATTACAAGATAAATTAAATGATTATAATATAGGTTCTATTGTAGAAGAGAGCAGTTTAAAAGATGGTCTTGAAAAAAATGGATATACTTATAGTGAAGCATACTTAGTAAGTAAAGAATGGTTAAAAAATTTAGATGCTAAAATGGCTTTATATATAGATTTACATAGAGATAGTTTAGATTATAAATATTCTAATATATTAATAGATAATAAAGATTATGCAAAAATAATGTTTGTTGTAGGTACTAATCATGAAAATTATGAAAAAAACTTAAAAGTAGCTCAAGGTATAGATAATGAAATAAAAAAAATAAACAGTAAAATAAGTAGAGGAATATTAGAAAAACCATATGTATATAATCAAAATTTTAATTCAAATTGTATATTAATAGAATTAGGTGCAGAACATTCTACTTATGAAAGTATTTCTAATTCAATAGAAATACTTGCTCAAGCTATAAAGAATTATTTAGGGTGATATATATGGAAGAAAAGAAAAAAAAACAAAATATATTTTTAAAAATTATATTAGTATTATTTTTAATATTTATAAGTTTATATTTAATGGATAATTTAGGCTATTATAATATTGCAAGTAAAGATAAAATATTAACTGAAGAAAAATTAAAAGAATTTGAAAAAGATGTAAAAGAAGGAAATGCTATAGATCTTAAAAAATATACAAAAAATGATACTAATTATAAAAATTTTTATAGTAATATAGGTTATAAAGCTTCTAAAAGTATTGATACTGTTTTAAATAAGGGATTAAAAAATATTGGTAAAATATTAAAAAAATTATTTGAAAATGAAAACTGAAGATTTTATTCTTCAGTTTCTTTTGTAGTAATTTCACTTGTTGCAACTTTATTATTAGTTTTTTCTTCATCTTCATCATCTAATAATACAGCATGAATTACTAATCTTTGTGTTCCATTATTAGAACATGTTGATAAAGTTAATATATGATCGTTTTTATCGACGTCTACATCAAATTTATAAATACTTCTACTTTTTATAAAGTTCAAAAAATCTTCAAATTCATTTAATTTTTTAAAATTAGCATATAAGTAGTCATTACTTTTTGGTATTTTATAAATTGAAAATATTTGCCATTTCATATTTTTCATTTTAGTATTAAATGTGATTATATGATTTTCTTTATTGTTATACCAAGATTCATTTAGAACATAACGCAGTGAACCAAATAATCTACCATTTTTATTATGACCATATATAATAGTATTATTACTTAAATTATATATATTATTTCTATAATCCATATAAATCCATCCAAATGAATTATAATTTTTATTAAAGTCATGTGTTAAATAAAAATCATTATCTAAAGTTTGAACTACTGGAGTATTAACATTAGTACTTGGTACAGTAAGCCATCCTACAGTTTCATTATTAATTGTAGCTAATTCATCAAAAATTTGATTATATTTATTATAGTAAACACTAAAGTCTGATGAATATCCAGTTGTTGTAGTATCGCTTACATCAATGTACTCTACATCGCTAGATTCTTCTAAATGATTAAAATCATAATTATCTAATATATCTGTTAATTGATTGTTTATATCATTTAATTTCTTATCTGATGTGTAATTTTTATAGAAATCTAATGCTGAAAATATAAAAGCACATACAGTTATAACAATACACATATATTTTAAAGTTATAAAATTAAGTTGTTTAAATAGATTTTTTCTTTTATATTCTTTTGAATATACAATTTTAAATTGTATATTATTTTTTTCTAAGAAAGTATTATATATATTTTTTAAATAAGTTATAGAATTAACAATTATTTTTATATTATTATTTTCATAAAAGACAATGGTTTTATCATGAACATTAAATTCTTTAAATATTTCAACTATTGAATATATTAAGTCATTAGAATAATATTTTAAATGTATTGTTTTTAAATATCTATTTATATTTAAAAACGTTTTAAAATCTTCTATATCTCTTGGTTCAAAATTTTTTGTTAATACTAGTGATTTTTTATAATATATATCTGAGTATTTTACTAATTTATTAGTTTCCATAAAATTACTCATAAAAAATATTTCGCTTCTTACATCTATTTTTAAATTTTTATTGATATCTAATCTTTCTAATAAAAATGGTGGTATATCATAACAATTTAAATATTCTAAAGTTTTATTATCTAAAAGTTTTAAAAATATATCATAATTTATTGATTTATCATCATTGATTAACATATTTTTTATAGTATTATTATTTGATATTAAATCTAAAGTTAAAGATACTAATTCTATATTATTTATTCTTACTTTAGAAATATTATTTTTTATTAATACTGTATTTAGAAAACTACTAACTAATTCTAAATTTTCTAGTACATATTCATAAGAAAATAATAGTTCTTTTGTATCTATAACATTTGTATTATTTAAGTTTTTATTTTCTTTCTTTTTAATAAATGAAATGGTAAGTAAATCTGAACTTATTTTTAATAAAATATTATTCATTAAATCACTTACCTTTCTTATTTTCTACTCTTATATAATATATCACGATTATATAAAAAATACAATTAATATTATGTAAAATAAATCAAATACTAAGTAAAGTTTGATAATAAAAATATGGACTAATATATTCATTTTTGCTAAAATTATATAATAAGGGTGATATTATGAATAATCAAACTATGAATCAAAAAAATACAACTAATAATAGTCAAACTATTACTGATAATAAAACTGCAGTTAGTAGTACTAAACCTACAATAGATAATTTACCACCAAATGTTTTTCAAGGACAATTTTATAGAATTACTGTGTTAAGTGATATATTAATTCGTTTTGAATATAACCAAAATGGTAACTTTTTAGATGAATTGACTGAATTTGTTAGAAATAGAAAGTTTGATTTACCAAAGTTAAAAGTGCAACAAGATGAAAGATTATTAGCTGTAGAATCTAGTTATTTTAGATTGGAATATATTAAAGATAAACCATTTTATGCAAATAAGTTTACTCCTGAACAAAATTTAAAGGTTGTTCTTAAAGATAGTGATAAATATTGGTATTTTGGTCATGCAGAAGCTAGAAATTTTAAAACAGTTGGATATAGTTTAGACAATAAAGAATTTATTAAACCTGATGAAAAAGGATTATATTCTACAGATGGTTTTGTTAGTATAGATGATTCAAATACTTTAATTTTAAAAGATGATTTATTCTTTAAAAGAAGTGAAAAAGCTATAGATACATATTTATTTATATATAAAAGAGATTTTGGATTAGTTTTAAAAGATTATTTTAATTTAACAGGAAAACCTAATTTAATACCAAGATATATGTTTGGAAATATTTGGAATAAAGATGCATATTATACAGATCAAAATATTAAAGATTTAATAGACAAATTTAATAAGTATGGAATACCTATTAATTTTATATTATTGGGAAATGAATGGCATGCTAAACATGATACTACTTATGGATTAAGTTGGAATAAAGATATATTTATTGATTACGATAAATTTATAGATTACTTGAGAATGAAAAATATTTATTTAGGAGTAACAATTAATCCAATAGAAATTTCTAGTAAAGAAGAAAATTTTAATGAGTTTATAAATAGTGCTAAACAAGAATATAAAGATAAAGTAACTTTAAATGTATTTAATAAAGAGAGTATAGATGCTTATCTTAATGTATTTTTAAATACTTTAATAGGTAAAGGTATAAATAGTTTCTTGATTGATTATAATAATGTAAAAGATTTATATACTTTAAGAACTTTAAATTATTATCATGCAAAATATTTTAAAGAAAAAAGATTAAAAAATTCTATTTTAAGTAGAAATGGTTTAATAAATTCACATTTAACAAATGTAATATATACTGGAAAAACTTATGTAAGCTGGAAAGTTTTAAGTGCTTTGCCAGAATATAATAGTAGTGCATGTAATATGGGATTATCTTATATATCTAACGATATAGGTGGATTTTATGGTGGAATAGAAGATGATGAATTATTTAGAAGATATGTACAATTTGGTACTTTTAGTCCAATAATGAGATTGTCAAGTGCTGGAAGCCATTATTATAAAAGAGAACCTTGGAGTTGGGATATGCATACTTTAAATATTGTTAAAGAATATTTGGTATTGAGAAGTAAACTTATTCCATATTTATATAGTGAAGCTCAAATGTATTCTGAGACGGGATTGCCTTTTATCCAACCAATTTATTACAGCTATCCAGAAATATATGATGAACCTGATTATAAAAATGAGTATTATTTTGGTAAAAGTTTATTTGTTTGTCCAATAACTAAGCAAAAAGACGTTATTATGAATAGAACTATTCAAGGTTTGTTTTTACCTAAGGGAATTTGGTATGACTTTATAACGGGTATAAAGTTTGTTGGTTACAAAAGATATATATCGTTTTATAAAGATGAAGATTATCCAGTATTTGCAACACAGGGAAGTATAATTCCACTAGCAATGATTAATGAAGAAAATATAAATAGTTCTAATAATCCGGATGGATTAGAAATACATATATTCCCTGGTAAAAGTAATACTTATACAATATATGAAGATGATGTTTTAACAAATAATAAAGATAGGTATGTTAAGACAATAATAGATTATAATTACATGTTAAATAATTATACTGTAATATTGAGACAAGATATTACTGATTCTACTTTAATTCCTAATATAAGAACTTATAAAATAAAATTTAGAAATACTAGAATGCCTAATGAAGTTGTAATTCATTTAGAACAAGATATATTTGAAAATTATGAATCTTATTTAGAAGATAATGACTTTGTATTAGAATTAAAAAATATAAAGCCTTTTAGACAAATAACAATTAATTGTAAAGGACAAGATATAGAAATTGATTCAGTAAGATTATTGAATAATGATATAGATAGTATTATAAGTGACTTAAAAATAAAAACTCTTTTAAAAGCTGATGTTGCTAAAATAATGTTTAGTGATATGGAAATAAGAAAAAAAAGAATTGCTATTAGAAAATTAAGTAAAAAAGGTTTAGGACCTAAACATGTAAATATGTTCTTAAAATTATTGGAATATGTTGAAGAAAACTTTTAATTAATGTATTATATTTCTTGGTGATTTAATGAAATTCTTAAAAGAAAATAAAAAATTAATATTAAAATATTTATTTATATTAATTTCAAATATATTAATTTATATTTTATGTAATTATTATTTAAGAAATCTTGAATATAAAGAATTTATTATGTTATTTGTAATATTAATAGTAGACTTTATAATTTATTATTATAAAGGTATTGTAAAATTTAATTATTATTTAAATTTATTAGTTAGTTTAATTACAAATATAATATTATTATTTTTTATAAAAAATGAATATTTATATGGTATTAATGTATTCAGTATTGGATTTGCAAACAACTTTATTTATATGAGAAATAGAACTAATGATAAATTATCTCATAATATATTTCAATATATATTATTGTTATTAAACTCACTACTAATATTATTTATAGGACTATGTTTATTCTTTATGTTAAAAAAATGAATTTAAATTCATTTTTTTTTATATAGTTAATATTATTAATTAGGAGCGTGATAATAATGGAAATTTTAAAAGTATCTAGCAAGAGCAATCCTAGTAAAGTTGCAGGTGCTATTGCAAATGTATTTAGAGAAAGTGGTAGTGTAGAATTGCAGACAATTGGTGCTGGCAGTTTAAATCAAGCTATAAAAGCTATTTGTATTGCAAGAGGTTTCTTAGCACCAAGTGGTGAAAATTTAGTTGTTGTACCAGCTTTTTCGGATATTATGATTGAAGGAGAGGAAAAAACAGCTATTAAATTAGTTGTTGAATCAATTTAATATGATTAATATTTTATTAGGTATATTTTATGTAGCTTTGATAGTTCTTACATCTTATTTGTTTTATTATATAATCAAAATTGCTATTAAAGATGCATATTATGAATTAGATTGTAAACCAATTGAAAGTGAGCAAGAAGAACAATCTATAGAAGATACAAATAATAAAGATCAAGGTTAAAAAAATCCTTGATTTTTTATATATATTTTTAAGAATTTTTAATATAAAGCTTTTCACTTTATATATAACATTGTTTTTCATAAGGTTTTATCTAGCTTTATAAAAATCTAGACTATTATTTTGACTAAAATTAAATTAATATTAGTAATGACTAAAATTTTATAATTATTTAACATTTATAAGTAATAAAAGTTATTTTTTTATACTAAGATTTTGACTACTATAAATTAGAAAAACTATACATTAAAGATAAATTTAGTATAAAAATCATAAAAATTTAACTACTTTTTAAACAGATTTATAAAAAATATGCTATAATTTAATGAGAATAGTGTATAAAATATTGCAAATAAAGTGAAAAGCTTTATTTAAATATTAAAACTAAATTACAATACACTAGAATAAGTTAGGAGGTGAAGGAATGAA